>CALPOS020000128.1 GCA_943325255.2 Sphingobacterium thalpophilum | reverse complement strand
TAATGTCCAAATACATCATACACATCCGTCTGTTTGCTATCAAAGAAACTATGGAATTGAAAAAAGCATCTCAAAATTTATCTTACTATTAGATGATGATATTGAACTTTCGGAAAATTATATTAAAGCGCTTTTAGGGCATTTCGAAACCGATGAAAATGAAACGATTTGTAGTGGTTTAATTTTAGAAAACAGAAATGGGCGTTGGGCATACAGCGAAGCGCAAAAATCGATGTTAGGCATCTATATGGCCTACATTTTCGGATTGTCTGTTGGGTTTGATTTTTACGAGAAAACAACACCAAAAAATCCCATTAGTCGCAGAATTCACAATGCATTTATCAAAAATGGAAACTCCATATCGAAAGCGGGATGGCCTAGATTTGTAGACTTTAGAGCGCCTTCATTTAAGACTCCTATTTACAGTTTGGGTGCTTCAGTAATAAGATCAGACAAACTAAAATGCGTTCATTTCGACACTGCTTTTTACGAAAACGGGATTGGTGAAAATTATGATTTGCTCATGAGTTTAGATAGTGAAGTCAAAATTATTACCGATGTAAAGGCATACCATCATAAGGAGAAGAGTAATAGACTCCAATCGGAAACTTCCTATTATTACCGAATTGCGGCTTTGCATTATATTTTACTAAAACACAAAAAGTTTACTTTTGACAATCAAATCTATTTGATTTGGTCTTTAGTAGGAAATTCCATTTTGTTTCTTGGCAAAGGAAAAATAAAAATGCTTTGGTATAATTTGGAAGTCATTTTGCGAATTTTCTTTCATTTTCCATTGTATAAATCAAAACAATGAAAAAATTCTTAATAAAAACATACCGTTTGATTCCACTTGCTAAAAGGAAAAAACTCCCTGTTTTTTTTATTTATTCATTGGTCAATACTATTTTAGACTTGATTTCAATAGCGTATTTAGTGCCAATAATTCTTATATTGTTAGATAAAGACAAACTTGAAAAATTAGCCCAAAGCTACCTAAACGTAAATCTTACAGATAATTTAATCCTCATCTTGTTGGGGTCATTAATTTTTTTCTACATCCTTAAAAATAGCATCCAAACTAGAATTATGGGTCTGCAATCAAGATTTATTTATTCCATTTCTGCTTCAATTTCAAAAAAATTAATGTCTAATTTTATTTTCGAAAGCTTCAAAATTCACACGGCCTCTGACAAGAATATCTTCTTTAGAGATGTATTTCAGCTTCCAATGACTTTTGCAACCAACATATTATTCTCTATTTATTATATTCTTTCGGAAGCGTTTGTACTTATTATCATAGCTGTGGTCAGTTTTGTCTACAATCCATATGTCTCGATTATTTCTTTTTTGCTCCTTTCTTTTTTATCCTTTTTGCTTTTGGATTTTCAAAAAAGGAAAATAGCTGGTTTTAACGAAACAATTGTTCATTTATATAATGAGAATGTCAAAAACATTACGAATATCATTCAAGGATTTATTGAAATAAAAACCACAAAATCTGAGGGGAAATTTCAAAGAAAATTTGAAGACTCAAACAAAAGAAATCACGAACAATTGTCTCTGCTTTTGGCTTTCAAACAGTCGAACGTAAAATACTTCGAAATCCTTTTTATTCTTGGATTGTCCATTGGGATTTTCTTCTTTATTTTTAGCAAAGACCATTCTAAAGATTTGATTTTTTTATCATTCCTGACAGGAGCAAGCATTAAAATTATTCCCTCTTTTAGTAAAATCTTGAATGCATTCATCGACCTGAAGACCAATAGAAACGCGATTGAGATTCTAAGTAAGTATGATGATGTAAAATTACGTACGTCAACGACTGTTGAATTCAACAACAAGATACAACTTGACAAAATCAACTTTGATTATGCTCAAAAAGAAATTCTAAAGAACATTAATTTAGAAATTAAGAAAGGTGATTTCATTTCAATTTCAGGAAATTCTGGAGAAGGTAAAACAACGCTTTTATACGTAATTGCTGGGCTTTTGACCCCGAAAAATGGTTCCGTACTTGTTGATGGATTAGCTATAAACTTGAATGACTTCCCGTTCCAGTTTGCTGGTTATGCATCACAGCAGCCCTTTCTGTTTCAAGGTTCTTTATTAGAGAACATTACGATGATTGATGAAAATGTAGATTTTGCGCATTTAGACGAAATCATCAAAGCACTTGATTTAACAGAATGGGTCGAAAGTCTTCCAAATGGAATAAATACGCCTTTGCTCATAGAAAGTAAAGAACTTTCTGGAGGGCAAAAACAACGTATTGCTTTAGCCCGAGTATTGTATTTTAGACCTACAATTCTATTGATGGATGAAACTACCAATCAGCTAAATGGCATATTAGAAGAAAAAATTCTCGCCTATTTGAAGCAGCTAACTTTGAGAAAAGAACTTGCCATTATTGCTGTTTCTCACGGAAGCAAAGTGGGTGAATTTGCAGACAAAAAATACACTATTGTTCATGGAAATTTAGTTGAAAATGTCTAAAAGATTGCTATTCATAACACCCATTTTTCCAAAGAATATCTCCGAAGACCATGTTGTTCCGTTTGTCAGTCAATTTACCAAGCAGTTTGAAAAAATTACCGATTGTGAAATTGACGTCATTAGTTTGATGTACCCTTTTACGAAAGAAAAATACAGCTTGGGCAACATCAATGTCTATCCAATAGGAAGCAATTTTAAACCTTCTTTTAAACAAATTCCACATCTTTTGAAAGCCATTTTAAAAGGAAGATCATTGCATAAACGCCACAAATACGATGGAATTCTTTGCTTTTGGTATCGTGAATCCGCAATGGTTGGCAAGGCATTGTGTAATTTACTACAGATAAAACAAGTCGTGTGGATGCATGGTCAGGATATCAATAAAGACAACAAATACATTTCTTTGCTAAAAATTCCGCATCAACAACTCGTCATGATCTCGTTGCAGCAAAGCGATTTTTTTTTTCAAAACCATAAGATCCGAGTTCCAAAAATAGCCGATGTTGCCGTTACCCGAGATTTATTTCCTGTATTCAATACTGACGAAAGAGTCTATGATGTTGTTGGAGTTGGTAATCTTGGTGCATTAAAGAACTATAGTTTATTCCTAGACATCATTTCATTACTCGGTCGAAACAACTATAAAATCATCATTATTGGTGATGGTGAAGAAATGGACATGCTAAAAGAAAAAAGCAAACAACTTGGATTGGGAAACATTCATTTTCTGGGCAAGTTGACGCACAAAGAAGTATTGGATTATTTGAATAAATCCAAAGTGTTTTTACATACTTCAAAATCTGAAGGCGGAGCGACGGTTGTTCAGGAAGCGCTTTATTCAGGTTGCAAAGTAGTTTGTACGATTGCGCTAGAAAACAAACTTGAAGGCGACCACTTCTATTTTAATACGGATAAAGAACAATTAGCCAATCAGGTTGCAACTTTGTTGAGTAAACCATTGGAACACAAAAGAATTGAAAATTTCAAAATGGAAGATTCAATAAAGATTATTTATGATTCTTTTTACAACGACTGAAAAACCTCTTGAATTCTTGTTGAAATTGCCTTAAAGGACAGTTTGTTTTCAAATTGTTTCAGCACTAGATTTTGCCAATCTAAGTACGATATCTGTTGCGAATATCTCAATTGACTGAATAATTCTTCATCATTTTGTGGCGAAAACAAAAGGCCGCAATGGCCAGAATCCGTCATATATCGATGTGGCGCAATATTAGTAACTATTGGAACACAGCCGCAAGCCATTGATTCAACCAAGGCGTATCCGCTGCCTTCTTGATGTGAAGCTGAAATAAAAAACTGGTGGCAATTGTATACTTTTTCCAAATCGGTATGCGGCACAAATCCTTGTAAATTGACTGCTTTTTTTAAATTTTCGGATGTTGAAATAAAGGCCAACACCTCGTCATACAAATCAGTTTCTTTATAAATCATAGTCAAAGTGGCGTCAGGTTCTACTAACAAAAAATCATCAAATGCTCTTAAAATCGTCAATGGGTCTTTCATCGGAATCAAATTGGCAACCCATAAATAACTTTTCTCTTTTCGGATTGAATTTTTTTCAAACTTGAAATGAGTTGAGCCTTCCATGACATCAAAAACTTTTTCTTTTTTAAAAACCCTAGCTTCGTACCATAAAGCCGCATTTTCAATTCCGGTAAACAAATATCCATCAACAAAAAAGTCTGCTATTTTGTACGCCATTTTTTTTAACCCTATTGGATTAGGCGCATAGCCATTGCATTGCAGTACAATTTTTGCATTTCGATTCATTAGTTTTAATAAACATATGTAATGCGCAAAACCAAAACCATGTACTAGGACATAATCTGGTTTTAAGGACGTTACAAAAGCATTGAATCTAAAAGGAATTTGCCGTTTTTTGAGCATTTTGCCTTTAAGGAAAAACACTTGAATTGACCCTTTACTTGTCGGTTTTAGCTCAGATTCGGATCTTACTAAAAAGTAAGTTTTATAATTTTTACTTACTTCCTCTAAGAATCCTAATGTGCTATAACACGCTTTCAAGATTTGATTTGAATCATTATGCGGAAAAGAATAATAAGTCAAATCAACAAATGTCTTTTTCAATTGGAGTAACTTTTAGAGATTCGAGTTAAATATAGAAATTAAAAAGTAAATTTGAAGCACTAAGTCTTTCAAATGAAATTTCGCGATCGAAAAAATTTATTCATAGTAATCGTCTATCTTTCGGGCATGGCAAGCATGCTGCTACTGCTGTTTATGTACTCCTATTTCTATATTTTTTCTAATGATTTTGATGCTGAAAATTACAACACCACTTTAATAGCATTAGGAAAGAAGAGTATTCCATCTGGTGATGTGCCTCTTTCTTCCGTGATTATCTATAACGGTAAAATCGTTGGTGAAGGCTATAACGATGTTGTCAAAAATCAAAATCCTTCCGGGCATGCTGAGATCAATGCGATTGCCGATTGCTTTAGAAAAATTGGATATTCAAAATTCAAAAGATTACTTGATTTTATTCACTACCTATGAACCTTGTAGCATGTGTAAAGGAGCAATTCAAGAATATGGTATCAAAAAAGTGGTTTTTAGTCTTGCCAAAAGAAAGGCAGACAAAATCTCGAATTTAAAAAATGATCTAAAGTATTATTATCATTTAAAGCAGATGAAGAACAAACGATTACAGTACGATCTCTTCAAATTGCATCCAACTTTTGACAGCATTCAATTTCCGTACTAAGCTATTTTCATAACTTTCTGGTTGATTCCCGTTGACGCAATTCCGTTTTAATAACCGTCGTTTGAAAATCCGCTTCCACTTCTTCCTTACTTTCCAATCGTTGAATCAGTAATTTCGCTGCGGCCTCACCTATTTCAGGGCCGTGTTGACTCACCGTCGACAAACTTGGCGTTAATCTTCTAGACCAAACACCATCGGCAAAACCAATAATAGACAACTCTTCTGGAATTTTATAACCGCTCTTCAATCCCATCTTGATTGCTGAAACCGACGCGTGTTCGTCTAAAGCAAAAACACCGTCTATTTTATGGTCATCAAATAGCGCTTTGGCACTCTGGTCAAATTCAGTTTCTGAATCTGTAAGGATTACTAAATTTTTGCTTACCTCTATCTTATGATCTTCAAGCGCTTTGAGAAATCCCTTTGCTCTTAATTTTCCTACACTTAAATTATCAATGGTCGAAAACAACGCAATTTTTTTGCAACCAGATTTAATTAAATGTTGGGTCGCATTGCGAGCAGAATCAAAATCATCTACAATCACTTTATCACAAGCGACTTCGTCAGAAATACGATCAAACATGACAATAGGCGTTCCTTCATTGATGATTTCATTAAAATGATTGTATTCGTGAAGTTTTTGCGCTTCTTCAGAAACCGATAAAATAAAACCATCAATCGTTCCGTTGCTCAATACTTCCAAGGTGCTCACTTCTTTTTCTAGCGATTCATTAGATATACAGGTAATCACATTATAACCGTTTTCTTCCGCCACTTTCTCAATTCCAGTAAAAACTTTAGCGAAAAACGGATTTAAAATATTTGGGATAATAACACCGATTGTCTTCGTTTTTCGATTTTTAAGATTCAATCCTATAACATTCGGCTTATAATTTTTGAGTTTTGCATACTCTTGAATCTTTGTTTTGGTCTGTTCGCTTATTTCTGGGCTATCATTCAAGGCTTTAGAGACAGTCGAAACCGAAACATGAAGTTCCTTTGCGATTTGTTTTAGAGTGGCTTTTGATTTCATACAATGGATTTTGAAACGTAAAAATAAGAAAACAATCCATACCATTTCATTTTTTTAGGAGCTG
>CALPOS020000127.1 GCA_943325255.2 Sphingobacterium thalpophilum | reverse complement strand
TGCTGGCATATCTACAGACAAAGGCAAATCGGTTTCGGTATTGATACTCACCATCACACTTTCGCCTTCTTTCAATAAATCGGGAGAATCTAGGATTGCTTTGTTTAGTGAAATTTGCTCAAATGACTCTACATTCATGAAGTGAAACAAATCTCCTTCTGGATACAAAAATTGGAATTTGTGGTTTTCAACACGCACTTCCTCAATCTTGTGACCTGCAGAGAAAGTATTGTCTAGCACCTTTCCGTTGGTTAAACTTTTCAATTTTGTTCTAACGAAAGCTGGACCTTTCCCTGGTTTCACATGAAGAAACTCAATAATTTTATAAATATCATTATTGTATTTTATGCACAATCCGTTTTTAATATCTGATGTAGATGCCATGTTTTTTTGTTTATTCGTTTATATATTTAATCGTTTATTTGTTTAATCTAAATTAAAGAAACTTATCTGTTTTGAACGTCTAGTCTCTTGATTCTTTCTTCTATAATTTAATAATTTCCAGAATAGCCTTTCATAATACCTCTTGATGAATTTCGAATAAAATCTAAAATCTCATCGCGCTCTGGAGTAGCTTCCATTTCTCCCTCAATAATGCTTAGGGCTTGGGTTGTATTGTAGTTTTTCTGATATAAAATTCGATAGATATCTTGAATCTCTTTGATTTTCTCGGTGGTAAATCCTCTTCGTCTCAAACCTACTGAGTTAATTCCAACATACGAAAGTGGCTCTTTTGCTGCTTTAGTATATGGAGGAACATCCTTTCTCACCAACGATCCGCCTGAAACCATAGCGTGATCTCCGATATGAATAAATTGGTGTATTGCAGCCAAACCACCAATGATAGCGTGGTTTCCAATTACAACGTGACCTGCTAGCGCAACGCCATTGACAATAATGGCATTGTCACCAATATGACAATCGTGTGCAATGTGGGCAGTTGCCATCACCAAGCAGTTATTGCCAAGCGTGGTTTGCCCAGAAGCAATCGTACCACGATTGACAGTTACACATTCTCTTATCGTACAGTTATCTCCTATAATCGTTAGTGAGTCTTCTCCGCCGAACTTCAAATCTTGAGGAATAGCAGAAATTACAGCGCCAGGAAAAATATTACAATTTTTACCAATTCTAGCGCCTTCCATAATCGTAACATTAGAACCGATCCAAGTTCCATCCCCAATAATAACATTATTATGAATGGTTGTAAATGGTTCGATTACGACGTTTTTTGCGATTTTTGCGCCTGGGTGAACGTATGCTAAAGGTTGATTCATTTGTAGACTTTGTTTTTTTGTTTGTCAAATGGAATTCGCATTTGAGATGCGCACTTCATACTTTATTTTTCTATTGTTTTTTAGCAATTTGCGCCATCAATTCGGCTTCAGCAACGAGCTTGCCATTGGCATATGCGTTGGCTTGCATGTGGCAAATTCCGCGTCTAATTGGACTTATCAAATCGCATTTAAAAAATAAAGTGTCTCCGGGAAGTACTTTATGTTTAAACTTTACATTGTCAATTTTCATGAAGAATGTCAAATAATTTTCTGGATCTGGCACTGTACTCAAAACCAAAATCCCTCCAGTTTGGGCCATCGCTTCAATAATCAAAACACCTGGCATTACAGGAGCATCTGGAAAATGACCCACGAAGAACGGTTCATTCATGGTTACATTTTTCAATCCAACAACATGCGTATCCGACAATTCAAAAATTTTGTCTACCAACAAAAATGGTGGGCGATGCGGCAACATAGCCATAATCTTGTGGATATCCATTAATGGCTCTTGGTTCATGTCAAATACAGGCACATGATTGCGTTGCTCAATTTTAATGATCTTCGCCATTTTCTTGGCAAACTGTGTATTGACAAAATGTCCGGGCTTATTCGCAATAATTTTTCCTTGAATTCGAGTTCCAATCAAAGCCAAGTCACCAATCACATCAAGTAATTTATGGCGAGCTGCTTCATTAGGATAATGCAAAGTGAGATTATCTAAAATCCCATTTGGTTTTACAGAAATTGATTCTTTACCAAAGGCCACTTTTAGATTATTCATTGTTTTCTCTGAAATCTCTTTGTCTACATAAACAATGGCATTGTTAAGATCTCCACCCTTTATCAAGCCTTCATCTAAAAGTGTTTCCAATTCGTGTAGGAAACTAAACGTACGTGCATCAGCAATTTCTTCCTTGAAATCGCATATATGCTTCAGGCTTGCATTCTGAGTTCCTAGCACTTTGGTGCCGAAATCTACCATAGCTGTAACTTGGTATTCATCACTTGGCATCACTAATATTTCACTTCCGGTGGTTTCATCTGTGAACGAAATGATTTCCTTGACAACATAGACGTTTCGTTTGGCGTCTTGTTCTTCTATACCCGCTTTTTCAATAGCTTCCACAAAAAACTTTGACGATCCGTCCATAATTGGCGGTTCCGATGCATCAAGCTCGATAATAACATTGTCGACATCACATCCAACAAAAGCTGCCAAAACATGTTCTGAAGTTTGTATTTTTACTCCTAATTTTTCGAGATTAGTTCCTCTTTGCGTATTTACGACGTAATTCGCATCGGCTTCAATCATTGGCGCACCTTCCAGATCAACACGAACAAAAGTATATCCGTTATTAATCGGTGCAGGTTTAAAAGTCATCTTAACTTCTTTTCCCGTGTGCAATCCAACACCAACTAAAGAGATTTCGCTCTTTATGGTTTTTTGTTTCACCATGACTTACTTATTTTTATTTATTGTTTTCTTTAATTCTTCTAGTTCGGCTACAATCTTCGTTAGATTCTTAAAATGAACATATGATTTACTGTAATCACTATAGGTGAATGATGGACTTCCTTGCAAAATTTCGTTGTCTTTTACATTTCGTCCTACACCAGATTGCGCTTGAATGCGAACATTGTTACCAACTGTGATGTGTCCCGCAAAACCGACTTGTCCGCCAATGACACAATTTTTTCCAATCTTGGTTGATCCCGCTACGCCAGTTTGCGCTGCAATAACGGTATTCTCTCCAATTTCTACATTATGTGCAATTTGAATTTGATTATCGAGTTTTACACCTTCGCGAATAATGGTTGAACCCATTGTCGCTCTGTCAATCGTAGTTGATGCACCGATTTCAACATTATCCTCAATAATGACATTTCCAATCTGTGGAATCTTTACATATGATCCATCAGCATTTGGAGCAAAACCAAAACCGTCTGACCCAATGATAACTCCAGAATGAAAAATGCAATTACTTCCAATGATACACTCGTGATAAATTTTTGTTCCGGCGAATAAAGTTACATTGTCTCCCAATATTACATTGTCACCAACAAAGCAATTAGGGTAGATCTTCACATTGTCGCCAATGATTACATTTGATCCTATATAACTAAAGCTTCCTAAATAGAAATTACCTCCATATCGCGCATGATCCGATATCGTTGAAGGTTGCTCTATACCGATTTTACTATCTTTCCTAGCCTGATCGTAGAAAGTCAGTAGTTTAGTAAAAGCCATATAAGCGTCCTCAACGACAATCATGGTCGTGTTCACTTCGTTGTCCGGAACAAACGAGTCATTTACAATGGTAATCGTTGCTTTTGTGGAATAAATGTAAGATTCGTACTTTGGATTAGCTAAAAAAGTAAGTGTTCCTGCTTTTCCTTCTTCAATTTTAGAAAACGATGAAACTGCAGCGCTAGGATCTCCTAATACTTTGCCGTCTAAAACAATCGCTATTTGTTCCGCTGTAAATTTCATACTATACTACGATTCTGTGAATTGGACTGCTGCACTTTTATACTGCATGCAACATGGATTTTTTCACAGAGCACAAAAATATAAAAAATAGCTTTTAAATGTTAACTTTCTAACAGTTGTTTTGGGTAGCAAATATAATATTTGGTGACGGGCTTTGATAAGGCTTTCGAATTTAATTGGTCTGAGGCTTCCACCACATCTTCGATTGTCTTATCTTTCTTCAAAATATGAATTGGCTCTGCGTCTTTATTGTAGGCTTGATTTTCGATTTTGCCTTTAAAAATAAAGTATTTCGCATCTTGCAAACTGCAATTATTTTGCTTTGAAAATCGTGCGATTAAGTTATTCAACATCTCTTTGTCAAACTTCTCGCTACTTAATTTCACTTTCAGCAAATCGCGATTGATGATCATTTTACTCAATGAACTTAGAATAAAATCTTCGGAATCTTGCCATTCTTTTATTGCGCTAATAACATCGTAATCATCAAGTTGTGAAAACTTATTTAAAACGACACTGTCGAAATTTTCTGTCGAAATTTTATGATTTAAAAAGTACAAAAGCGCCTTGCTTGATGGCAAGACATTTCCTTTTAAAGTAAGCTCTTTGGCACGCTTCAAGATTTTTGTCAATATCAATTCCGCTACCAAACTGGTCTTATGCAAATAGGCTTGCCAATACATTAACCGTCGTGCCATCAGGAATTTTTCGATGGAGTAAATTCCTTTTTCTTCCATCACCAATACATCGTCCACCACATTCAGCATTTGAATGAGTCGGTCGGAATTGATATTTCCTTCCGCAACTCCCGTATAGAAGCTATCGCGTTTCAAATAGTCCATGCGATCCATGTCTAATTGACTCGAAATCAACTGCAACATGAATTTACGATGGTATTCTCCTTTGAAAATCTGTATGGCTAGCGTCAATTTTCCATCAAACTCTTGATTCAACTGGTTCATAAACAACAACGAAATGGCTTCGTGGTTCACATCTTCTACGATACTGTGTTCCATCGCATGCGAAAAAGGTCCGTGCCCGATATCGTGAAGTAAAATTGCAATCAATAGTGCATTTTCTTCGTCGCTTGAAATGGCAATTCCCTTGAACTTCAATACTTCAATGGCTTTTTGCATCATGTGCATACAACCCAAAGCGTGGTGAAAACGCGTATGGTGCGCGCCTGGATACACCAAATACGACAAGCCCATCTGCGTAATTCGTCGCAACCGCTGAAAATAAGGATGTTGAATTAAATCGAACAACAACGGATTTGGAATCGTAATGAATCCGTAAATCGGGTCGTTTAGAATTTTAAGCTTATTAATTTGATTCACAAATACTGGGTTTAAGGGGAGCAAATATAGGTAATTAAGGTGAATTTTGTCGCGGTTATAACCGTAAATGAAACAAAACTTCGAAGATCGATCGTATTTGTTTTTGGTTTCTCAATCCAATAAAATACATTTACAGCGTTCAAATAGATCAATCTTATTTCTCTTATAACGTGGAAATTATCATTCAAAACCAACATTTAACGGCCAAAATATTTTCGAAGGGCGCTGAACTTTTTTCTTTACAAAACAACCATTCTAATCGAGAATATATGTGGGAGGGAAATCCAGATTTTTGGGGTAAACATGCACCTGTACTATTTCCAATTGTTGGCACTTTGAAAGGCAGTCAGTTTCGGTATAAAAACAATTTCTATTCATTGTCAAGGCACGGATTTGCTCGTGATTTCACTTTTGAAGTTGTCGAAAAAACGGCTAATTCGGTCGTATTTTCCTTAAAAGCAACTGAAGAAACAAAAACAAATTACCCTTTCGATTTTGAACTTCAAATTGGTTATACTTTAGTTGAAAGCAGTTTGAATATCGAATATAAAATTATCAATAAGATGGATGAAAGAATGCCATTCTCCATCGGCGGTCATCCCGCATTTGCGTTGCCTCAGACATTTAGTTCGTATTCGTTGGAATTTGAAAAACTAGAGGACTTGCAAAGCTATGTTTTAGAGAATGACTTACTTTCAACAACAACCGTGAATATTCCACTGTCAGATAAAACACTGCCTCTCACCTATTCTTTGTTCGCAAAAGACGCGCTCATATTCAAAAAACTCAATACAAAAAAGATTTCCATTCTTGAAGAAAACAAACCGTTGTTGCACTTCTATTTTGAAGATTTTACAAACTTCGGGATTTGGACGAAGACAAATGCGCCCTTCATTTGCCTTGAACCGTGGCTTGGTTATTCAGATTTGACTTCAAGTGACGGCAACATCGAGAACAAAGAAGGAATTCAATTTGTGGAAGCTAATGCAACTTTTAAATGTTCGTATTCCATTGAAATCCTTTAAGAAAAAGACCTATGCTAATCATCAACTTTCATCCTTTTCAAAACCTAGAAACCGAAAGACTATTGCTACGCCAGATAGATAATTCAGACGTTAAAGAAGTGTATGTGTTGCGAAGTAATCCTGCTACAATGCAATATATTCCAAGACCTTTGGTGCAAAATGAGGATGAAGCACTTGAGCATATCACGATGATTAATTCCAAAATTGAAAACAATGACGGGATCAATTGGGCAATTACGATTAAAGGAAATCC
>CALPOS020000126.1 GCA_943325255.2 Sphingobacterium thalpophilum | reverse complement strand
TCCTTGATCAAAGACACCAAACTTCCAGATCCTTTTTTAAATCTTTCTTGATTTTTTAGCGTTGCTTCTGAGATAAATCCGCCTTTGTTAGCAATGACAATTTTTACTAAATTATTTTCGATAGTCGTAAAACCTTCTTTTGCAGAAGGAAGTGTTGCAGAGTATGCAAAATTACCTAAAGTAGCTTTCAATGCGGATATTTGAGTTGAATCCTTCACTGCAGAAAGCATCGAATTTGCTTGAACTGTAGCAACTTTGGCCTTTTCAGTAGCTTGTTTTTTTACCAATTCTTTTTTGGCTTTTTCCGCTGCAATTTCTTTTTCTGACGGTTGATTTTGATACATAATCCAAATCAAAATACCAAAAATCAAAACAAAGCCTATTATTGAATTGAGGTCTAACTTTTTCTCTTCCATGCTACTATATTAAATACTAATTTATTATTTCTTCTTTGATTTCACTGTTGCCGCCACAAAACTAACAAATAAAGGATGCGGATTGGCTACCGTGCTTTTGTATTCTGGATGGTATTGAACACCAATAAAAAAAGGATGATTGGCTAATTCCACAATTTCGACTAATTGGGTATCTGGGTTAATTCCAGATGAAATCAATCCAGCCTTTTCAAGCACTTCCGCATAATCGCTATTGTATTCATAACGATGACGGTGACGCTCTAAAATACTGAATTTTCCATAAATGGAATAGGCTAATGAATTTGCTTTGAGGTCACATTTCCATGCTCCCAAACGCATCGTTCCACCTTTGTCCGTAATGCTCTTTTGTTCTTCCATTAAATCGATAACTGGATGGGAAGTTCCTTGATTCATCTCAGTCGAATTAGCGTCTTTATAACCCAATACATTTCGGGCGTACTCAATCACTGCCATTTGCATTCCGAGGCAAATCCCAAAAAATGGCAAGTTATTTTCTCTGGCATACCGAACAGCTTCGATTTTTCCTTCAATGCCACGTTCCCCAAAACCGGGTGCAACAAGAATTCCATCAAGGCCATTCATTTTTTCAGCAATATTATCCTTGTCTATATATTCTGAATGTACAGAAACTACATTGACTTTGGTTTCGTTGGCAGCGCCGGCATGTATAAATGCTTCTAAGATCGATTTGTAGGAATCCTGAAGTTCAACATATTTTCCAATCAACCCAATATTCACAGTATGTTTTGGGTTTTTTAATCGATGTAAAAACGTATTCCAGTTCTTTAAATCCGGAGCGGCTTTTTTGGGTAAATTTAATTTCTTTAGTGCCACCACATCCAAACCTTCTTCCAACATCAAATTCGGCACTTCATAAATCGTGGAAGCATCAATAGATTGAATAACAGCTTCTCTTTTTACATTGCAGAACAACGCTAACTTCTGACGCAATTCATCAGAAATCTCATGTTCGGTTCTGCAAACCAAAATATCTGCTTTGATACCGCTTTCCATTAAGGTTTTTACGGAGTGTTGCGTTGGTTTGGTTTTCAATTCACCTGCAGCAGCCAAATAAGGAACCAAGGTAAGATGAATTACAATACCGTTGCCTTCTCCTAATTCCCATACTAACTGACGTACGGATTCTATATAAGGCAATGATTCAATATCACCGACTGTTCCTCCTATTTCAGTGATGACAATATCGAAATCTCCAGAATTTCCGAGCAACTGCATGCGTTCTTTGATTTCGTTGGTAATATGAGGAACCACTTGAACTGTTTTTCCTAAAAACTCGCCACGACGTTCTTTTTCGATTACCGAAAGATAAACTCTTCCTGTGGTTACATTATTTGCTTGAGAGGTTGGAACATTCAGAAAACGTTCGTAATGACCTAAGTCCAAATCAGTTTCCGCACCATCATCAGTCACATAACATTCGCCATGTTCGTAAGGATTTAAAGTTCCTGGGTCGACATTGATGTACGGATCAAATTTTTGAATCGTAGTTCTGTAGCCGCGCGCTTGCAATAGTTTTGCTAATGAAGCAGCGATAATTCCTTTACCGAGTGAAGAAGTCACACCGCCGGTAACAAAAATATACTTCGTTTGATTCATTTTTTTTGTGTTGTAGTTGTGTTGTAGTTGTTTAAAAAACGAGGCAAAAGTACAACTATTAATTGAGATAAAATCAATTTGGAAATGAGATAATTTGGAAATTTAGATTTAAAAAAACAGATTAATTTAACTTGATTCTGATTTAACTATTTTTCGAATATCAAATCAAATCGGTTTTGGATATTGTCTTTTTATGTTTCGTATTAATTCTTCCAAACCGTTTAATTTGAGTTCATATATCAATTGCATTTGCTCTCCCAAAGTTCCTTTTGGAAAGCCTTTGTTGCTATACCAAACGACGTAATATTCAGGCAAGTCAATTAAATAAAACCCTTCGTATTTCCCGAATGGCATCTTAGTATGAGCGAGTGCAATCAGCTTTTTTTGATCTTGATTCATGTTGATGAAGTTAGAAGAAAAAATAGCCAAGAATCAAGATTATATAATTTTTGGATTTTTGGATCCTTTATCTTCTTGAAGATTACTTCCAATGAAAAGTAACGTCTTTTTCTATATCGGGATGCAAGCTTAAGAAAACAGGACATGTCATAGCGGCTCTTTCCAGGATAATTTTGTTCTTTTCGCTCGTGTTTGGGAGAAACAACACAACTACTATTTTCGAAATTTTTCTCGGTTCTGCTTGCATGATTTTGGTTATTTCTATAGTTGAATCGACCAAATCAACATCTAATTCCTTTGATTTAATCGCCATAATCGAAATCATACAACTTCCTAACGACGTTGCAACTAAATCGGTTGGTGAAAATGCCTCTCCTTTTCCATGATTATCAGTTGGTGCATCGGTGATAATTGCATTCCCAGATTGCAGGTGCTCACATGTGGTTCTTAACCCTCCTAAGTACGTAATTTTCGAGGTCATTAATTTACTTGTTTTACTGACAAATCATCTTGATACTCTAAGATATAAACACCTTTGTTTATGAATCCCTCAGTCCCTTTTTTGACATATTCAAATTTGCTTTCAATTTGTTCTGATTTTATCTGATCTGCAGATGATACGAAGGAAGCATTTTGCGTAATTCTCATCAATGTATCGAAAGTTACGTCGAAACCGCGTACCGCATATTGACTAGGAAATATTTTATTAAGGTCTTTATATTTCTTTTCAAAATGTGTGGCTTCAATCGAATTGTTTTCTCTTGTTAATGAAGGATATAGCAATTTCAAAATTGTCAATCGTTTCATAGAAACTTCTTCAAAATCGAGTGTTTCGTTTGGCTCAATAATTACTAATTGAATCTGAAAATTAGTCAATTCGTTTAATAATACATTGGTCGTTCCTAGAATTAATCCCGTTCTTTCTGAATCTAAAACGACATAGTTTTGAACACCTTTTACAAACAGCGACTTAAGATTCGCAATATCTAGCGCACCATTATCCAACAGCGTGACAAACTTTGCCGCAGGATAATTTTTTGAAATAAAATCTTTGTTGTACACTCTTTTTGGGTCACTAACGACGATTATATTCCCATTTTTGGACATCATATAGGTAAACATTGCTGTTTTTCCAAAGTCACTCGGTGGCATCGCCTGAAAAAGATTGGAAGATGATTTTCCTATTTCTTTCGAAAGTGGTGAAATCACCGGAATATTTTTCGCACTTAAAAGCTCAGCAGTTTTTTCGATATATTGCTGATAGAATGGCCCAATAACGGCATCAGCTTCTTGGAGATTATTGTTTTTGATGATATTCTCAACATTAGAACTAATCTTACTTTCCTCTGAATCAAAAATTTTGATATCAACATTCAAACCCAAAGTTTTTGCAGAATCAATCGCCATCAATGCCCCTGAATAGAAATCAAGCGTCATATTCAAAAACGCATCTTTTTTTAAGCGAACATCCATGGTCTTCAGCGTGTCACTTTGAATCTTAACAGCATTAAACGGCAACAATAATACTAATGATTTCTTGGTGGTATTAGGCACTACCGATCTACTTGCTGCTTTCTTAACTATTGATTGTTCGCCTTCAATTTTTATTGTTCCTTTTCCCGGTACTTTTAGAATCATACCTGATTTTACACCATCTTTTAAGGTTGGATTGAGTTGAATTAATTCCTCTTCAGTCACTTTAAGATACTGTGTCAAACTGTACATAGTTTCACCAGACTTCACTTCATAATTAGCATATCCATTCTTAGTAAGTGTGCGAACCGTTTTGGTTTCTACAATTTCATCTTTAACGATTTCAGTGGTTACTGGTTTCGGCTTTTCGACAATTGGTCGCTCTACAACAACATTTGATGTAACTGGTTTTTTAGCAACTCCACTGATAAGTAGTTTGAAACCGACAGGCAAATTAGCAACAATTTGAGGATTCAGCTGCTCTAATTCTTGAACCGTAATTCCGTACTTCTTAGCGATACCAAACTTTGTTTCTTTCGGTTCTACTACGTGAAAAACAGCGTTTTCTTTTTCCGAGTTTGACAATGTAGGTGCACTAGCAGTTTTTGTTTCTGCAACCTTCACTATTGATTCCTCTGGTGCTTTTACAGCTGTATCAATTGATTTTTTTGGATTACCATCTTCACTAGCATCTGGAATCTTGATTGTTTGACCTATTTTCAAACCATTGGTCAATACGCTGGCATTTAAACTTTTCAGATCCTCAACGTTAACATTATAATCTCTAGAAATACTGAAGAGTGTTTCTTTTGGTTTTGTGATATGAGTTCTGTTTGTGGAGACTTTCGGATTTTCTTTTTCTATAACATTTTCCGCTTTCTTGATTACAGATGCTGGGATCAGAATCAAATCATTTTCTTGAATTCCTTTTTGAGCATCGGGATTCAACTGATAAATATCGTAAGGTGTTACATTGTATTTTGTTGCGATTTGCAAAACGGTTTCTCCCTTTGCAACTGTATGTCTCGTATAGTTCTTATCCTGGGCAAATACGATACTAGCGTTCAGGACGAAAACTAATAAGGGCAGTAAAAATCTATGTTTCATTCAGCTTGGGTTGTATTAGAATTAAGTTAACTTGAACAAATTTAAGACTTAATTGTTAAGTTTTATTTCTAATACCAGTCCTATTTGTAAACCGTTTATTAACAAAGCGGCATTTTGCTCTTTGATTTGGTCGACAGTAACATTATACTTCTTTGATAAACTGTACAAAGTCTCTTTAGGTTCAACTTTGTGCATAATAATACCTAACTTACTACCTGGCTTTTTCTCCGCTGATACTTCTTTTTTAGGCACTTCTTTTATTGGAATTGTCTTGATTATTGAGGTTGATTGTAAGACTTCAACTTTTTTATTAGTTAAGATCTTAAGAACTTGTCCGATTTGCAAACCATTTTTGGCTACTTCTGGATTATTAGATTTTATGTCGTCCACAGCAACATTATAATCTCGAGCCAAACTGTAGAGCGTTTCTTTTGGTAGCACTTTGTGGTTGACTTCAGTTTTGTCTTCCGTGATTATAATCTGCTTAATGTCACTATCTGATTTTTTAGTCTTCACTTCTTCTGCAACTTCCTCAACTTTGACCACTTTTTTCTCTGCATCTGCGCTGTCATTTTCTTTTACTTTTTCAGAAATCTGCTCTTTCACAGGAGCGCCTTCTTTTCGTGGTATAGGAATTTTTAATACCATTCCTTCGCTGATTCCATCTACAGCGAACTTATTCAGCTTATAAATTTCCGTCGGATCTACCAAATACTTCTTAGAAAGTAATCGCACTGATTCTCCCAACTTAACCTCGTGATTGACGATGTCAACTTCTTGTTCTTTTTTCTTTCCCTGTCCAAAGCTAGTGCAAATAACAAAGAAGATCAGTATAGTCAAAACAACTTTCTTCATAACAACTATTTTATTCCCACTCAATTGTTGCTGGCGGCTTTGAGCTTATATCGTAAACCACTCTATTGACGCCTTTTACTTTATTGATGATTTCATTTGATATTTTCATCAAAAACTCACACGGCAAGTGCACCCAATCAGCAGTCATGCCATCGGTTGACTCTACTGCTCGAAGTGCAACGACTTTTTCGTACGTTCGCTCATCTCCCATTACCCCTACACTATTCACAGGCAAAAGCATCGCTCCAGCTTGCCAAACCTTGTCGTATAAGCCCCAAGACTTTAAACCTTCGATAAATATCGAATCAACCTCCTGCAAGATACGAACTTTTTCTGAAGTAATATCACCTAAAATTCTTATTGATAAACCAGGGCCTGGAAAAGGATGCCTTCCTAATAACGCTTGATCTATTCCTAATGTTGCACCAACGCGACGAACTTCATCTTTAAAAAGCATTCGAAGCGGTTCTACAATTTCTAATTTCATATAGTCTGGTAACCCACCAACATTGTGATGCGATTTTATTGTTGCCGATGGACCTTTGACCGAAACCGATTCAATAACATCGGGA
>CALPOS020000125.1 GCA_943325255.2 Sphingobacterium thalpophilum | reverse complement strand
CCTGTAGGCGAAACACGAATCATCGAAAATCCAGTATTATTTCGCGTTCTAATTTGATCAACTACTGTGTTTGCAGCACTTTTTGTCAAATCAATTCGATCGTCTGCGTTAAAACCAGAACCCAAAGTAGCATAAGGCGTGCCTACTTGAGCCGCGCAAGTTACAGTCGCATCTGCGCGAACCAAAATAATTTGCCCTGAATTAATTACACCTGTTAAAGAAACTTGAATCGATGGCGTAACATCTGTAAAATTTGCGTATCTCCTTATTTTGTATATTCCAACTCCCATGTCAATTGGGCTAGCGGTACCATTATACAATTCAATTACACCTCCAGAACCAGCTTGTGCATCATAAATTTCCGATATCATCAAATCAGTATAAACTCCTGAACTACCTTCACAGGAAGTCAAATCTTTATTAATAAAAGTAAACGCTGTTGTTACTGCGCAAGGTTGCGCATCAGTAATTACAATTCCACCCGATGACGCTCCGGCCGGCACAACAATAACCAATTGCGTTGACGTACTCGACAAAACCGCTGCATTCACTCCACCAACTTTTGCAGTAGCACCAGTAAGGTTGCCTGAACTAGCTGTAATTGTTACGATTGTTCCCTGTGGCCCCGATAATGGAAACACAGATGCAATAACTGCAGAAGTACAAGTAGTTCCTACACCTTGTACGTTAAAATTGTATGGGTTTTCATTTGCATCGTTATTCGCAATAGACAATGTAGCTGTTCTCAACCCTCCGGCGGACGGCGTAAATGTAATTTCAAAAGTAGTCGTGCCTGAAATTGCTGCAACTGGAGTAACAGGAAGAATTGATACAGAAAAATCAGCGGCATTCGCCCCAGTTATGGAAACATACGGACTAGCTCCCGTCAAATTCAATGCGCCTGTTCCTGTATTTTGAATTGTAAATACCTTAACAACTGAACTTCCGACAGAAACCAAATCAAAATCAGTACTGTCACTAGTCGAAGGAGTTGTGTCACCATCCGTAATATTGACACTATTGCCCTGAATATTCATTTCAGAATTAGTATAGGAGGTAATATTAACATCATCAATATAAACTGTTCCAGCAGTTCTATAAAATTGAACGATGATATTAGGGCTAGAATTATTAATGGTCGCAGTCTTCAAAACTGGAACGCCAGTATTAGTGACTGAAAATGGTGAGCCAGTGGCAGCAATCCAATTTGCACCGCCATCAATTGAATAATTAACTTGAACCGAACCTGCTGCAATACTAGAAAATCCATAAAAAGTAACTGTTCCAACCCCACTTGTCATGTTGGGAGTAATTACGGAAGCTCCAGTTTGACTTCTTAATTGACAAGAATATAACCCAGAGTTCATTCCCGTCGTTCCTCTTGTTACGCCATTTGCTTGACCAGACCAAGTCCCTGATGCCAAAACATAAGTAGTCGCTGCTGTATAACCTGCCGAAGGCAGCCCCGATTCAAAACCTTCAGTCAACTGACCCCAAGACAAAAAAGTCGTAAAAAGGGCAAAAAATAGTATTTTTAATTTCATAGTAAATTGTAATTGCATTGAAAGAAAAAAAAGAAAACCTACTTTTGTTTCAACAAGCAAAATTAAAGTTAATTCTCTTTAATTCAATAATTTTACGCTACGTTATTGTTAACATTATACTGCTAACAACCTAACCCATTGATGAAGGACACATTTACCATTTCAGAACTAAAACTAAAATTAGAACATTTTTGTGCCTATCAGGAACGCTGTCACCTTGATGTCGTTCAAAAAATGCGTGGAATGGCCATTGATTCGCATACTATTGACGAAATCGTAGTCTATTTAATTCAAAATCAATTTCTTAACGAAGAACGTTTTGCTTGCAGTTTCGCACGAGGAAAACATCGCATTAAATATTGGGGAAATGCGAGAATAATTAACGAACTAAAAGCACGAAATATCTCGCAAACAATTATCAAGACCGCGCTAAAGGAGATTTCAACTGACGAATATTTCACCACTTTTGAAAACCTGTCTGCGCGAATATGGGAGAATATCCATGAAAAAAATGAACTCAAAAAACGAAAAAAGTTCTGCGACTATTTACTTCGAAAAGGTTTTGAAAGTCAATTGGTTTATGAAAAAGTAAAAGAATTGGAAAAATCAATGGGCTAAAGTGAGACTAGAATACTTACCGCATTACCACCAAAACCAACCGCATTAACCAAAATTTTTCGAATTTTTATTTTCTCATTTGGAACTTCAGCAAAAGGAACCGGAATAAACTGCTGATGTTGCAACATCAATAACGCCAATTCAATGCCCAACATTCCCGACGCTCCGAGCGTGTGTCCAATTTTCCACTTATTCGTTGTTAGCAAAGGCAAGTTATTTCCAAAAACTTTTTGAATAGCGTTGTATTCCGACAAGTCGCCTTTGATGGTGCCGGGAGCGTGCATGACAATCACGTCAACATCAGTTGCATCTGCACTTTCTAATGCCATTTGCATCGACTTTTGAAAGCATGTCGCGTCAGCAGAAATAGACGTGTTATGTTCTAATAGCTCAGTTGCATAACCCATGCCTGCTATATAAGCCAACGCATGCTCTTTTTTGCCAAGTTCCAAACAACAAACAGCTGCACCTTCTCCTAAAATCATGGTGTTTTGCTTCTTCTCTAGATCGAGTGCACGACATGGATATTGCTGGTTTTCTTTTGCATAGATTTTCATCGCTTGCATTTGCGCGATGGTGAATCCTGTCAGAGGCGCTTCACTCCCACCAACCAAAAACTTGTCTGCCATACCTGAACGCAGCCACGCTACGCCATTGAGTAACGCATGTAAAGCTGTTGAACAAGTAATGGAGTGTGAAATTTCAGGTCCATTCGATTGTAAATCATGGGCAACCCAGGATGAAATGTTGCCTAAGGTTGTAGTTGGAGAAGCTAATGTTGGTGCTTTGCCTGTTTTTAGAAATTCAAGATGGTGCTTTTCGAATAAGGAAGTGGCGCCACGAGAAGAACCAATATTGATTCCGAATTCCGCATCTTTTCCCCAACCCGCCTGTGCAATCGCTACTCGCGAAGCCGCTATTGCCATAAGAACCGAATCGTCTAGAAACTTGTATTTATGGTCAGACTTTCTTAATGCTACCAATACTGCTATTGCATCTGAATCCAAAGGCGCGACCAACGCTACTGAATCCCCAAAGTCTTTTGGAACAAAACAATGATTTGTATTTTTATAATGCTCCCAAATCGACTTTGGATTGTTCCCTAGTGGAGACAATGATGCAATGGCTGTAATGGAAATCGGTTGCAACAAAATAGTTCTATTTTAATTCCGTTTTGGTTTGAAATGCAAGTGCCTAGCCCTGATAGTAGTGAAAATCCTTTTTTGCCGTATAAAGCCCCTCGACTGCGCTCGGGGTGACAAGCAAAAAAGATTGCAACGGATAGCAGGAACTAGCTCCCAAAATTACACTATTTCTAAAGCATTTTCGACGACTTGATAGACTTTTTCCAATTGATTTTGCGATATAATATAAGGCGGAAGAATGTAGACAATATTGCCGACTGGTCGCAAAACAATTCCGTTTTCAATAAAGAAGTTGTAGAGTTTGTTACGCATCGTTCCGTAATAACTCTCCTGGTTTTCGGTAACGATTTCTAATGCGAAAATGACACCAAGAACGCGAGTCGTTTTCACTTTGGGATGGGATTTTATTTTGGATTGAAAGTCCAAATGGCTTTGGTGCACACGCTTCATGCTGGCTTGTATGCTTGCTGACTGCAACAATTGCAAACTCGCTAGAGCAGCCGCACAGCCTGTTGGATTGGCGGTAAATGTATGCCCATGGAACAAGGCTTTATTGGTATCGTCATCGTAAAATCCGGCGAAGATTGCTGCCGTGAAAGTCGTAATTGCCATCGGAATCGTTCCTCCAGTCAGCGCTTTTGAAAGACACATCATGTCGGGTTGTTGCGTTAAGTAATCGCAGGCAAATGTTTTTCCTGTTTTTCCGAAACCCGTCATGACTTCATCGGCGATGGTGAATACTTGATTTTCTTTACAAATTGTAATGAGTTCATCGAGAATTTCAGGCGCATACATCACCATTCCGGCAGCGCCTTGCACGAGTGGTTCAAAAATAAAGGCTGCGCACGAATTGGATTCAATGGCTTTTTGCAAGGCCACTTTACTTTTGTTTTCATTTCCTTCGGTTGGTACTGGAATCCGAATCACATCGATTAATGATCCTTGAAATGCTTCGGTAAAAAAAGTAATCCCACTTGACGCCATGGCTCCGAAAGTGTCGCCATGAAAGGCATCTTCGAACGCAATTACGGAAGTGCGTTTTTCGTCTTTATTGTAAAAGTATTGCAGGGCCGCTTTGAGTGCCACTTCAACAGCGGTCGAACCATTGTCTGAAAAGAAAATTTTCTTTTGATTGGATGGCAAGAGTTTCATCAATTGTTCCGAAAGCAATACCGCTGGTTTGTTGGTAAATCCACCGAACAAAACATGTTCTAAAGTCGTGAGTTGCACGTAGATGGCATCAGCTATAAATTGGTTGCTATGCCCGTAAGGATTGACCCACCATGATGCAATCGCGTCGATATATTCTTTGCCGTTTTCATCCCAAAGTAAAGCACCTTCTCCTCTGACAATCGCGGGAAGCAACCCAGTTGTTTTGTGTTGCGTGTAGGGGTGCCAATGGTATAATTGGTCTTTTTCGGATAGGTTCATATTTTAGATAAAAGAGTTGAGACCGCTTCGCTGCAAGAAGTAAGATTCATTTTTTCTGCAAATTTTGGTGTTTGGCTTGTGTTTTTATATTTATGAGGCATGGACCAAGACAGCATCTTCAGCTTCTTTCCTCTTGGTTCTTTCTTCTTGGTTCTTTTTTCTGCCTACAATTTTTGAAATACTTCTCGAAACGCGTCGGCATATTCTGCGATGACATTCTTGTCGAAATAAGGTTCATTTCCGATACGTCCTAAATTCTTGACTCCGGTTTTGGAGAGAATAATTGACTCGGTCGCGGGATTCTCATCGCCATTGAATATAATTCCAGCAATGGTAATTTTTCTACTATTGAGTGCTTCAATGGTCATCATGGTGTGATTGATGCTCCCTAAATAGTGACGTGAAACGACGATTACTTTATAGCCAGGTTGAATGAGATCGGCGATGGTATCTTTATCATTTAGTGGAACTAAGATTCCTCCTGCTCCTTCGATGACAAGATGGTTTTGGGTTTTGGGTTCTTTAATTTTCTTGATGTCGATGACAAGATTATCCAAACTCGCAGCGTAATGCGGACTTGCCGGTGTATTTAGTGCGTAACTGTTTGGATGAACAATGGTTTTTGAATTTGAAATATAATTGGAGATTTTATGGCCGTCTGACTGGCTTAAATCTCCCGCTTGGATGGGTTTCCAATAGTCGGCTTGGAGTGCTTCGGTGATGATGGCGGAAGCGATGGTTTTCCCTACATCGGTTCCGATTCCTGTTATAAATAGTTTCATGTTTTTGGCCACGGATAAAGCGGATTAGGCAGATTATTACTGATTTTTTAAATTGCTTTTTTTATTGTTTGTATAGATTAATCTTTTAAACTCAGGCTCTGAACCAAAATTTAAGAGTATTCCAATTTCAATTGGTGTTGCTTTTAAGTAATTTATTGTTTGGGCAACGTGGGCATTCATTAATACTTCAGTGGCTTTAAGTTCGATAATTACCTTATTTTCTACAATTAAATCAGAATAATATTCTCCAACTAATTGTTGTTTAAAATATACTTTTATTTCTTTTTGAGATTCAACTTTTAAACCCCGCGCTTTCAACTCAAAATACATGGCATTTTGCTAGACTTTTTCCAGGAAACCGTGTCCAAGTTCATTATAAACTTCATAATAAACTTTTAAAATTGTATTCGTAATAGATTGGTGTAATAGGCTCATATTCATTTTCCGTTAAAATTAGTCAAATCCGTTTTGTCCGTGGCTTAAAAGACAAAAGTAGCTAACAATTCTAAGACTTTGGATATTTCTGCCTCGGAGTTGTAACTATGAATGCAAATCCGAAGTCGCTCTTGTCCTTCAGGAACGGTTGGAGACAAAATAGCTTTAACATCGAACCCGTTTTCTTGGAGTTGGGAGGCAATGGCTTTGACCTTTTCATTTCCAGGAATAATGGCGCTTTGAATCGCGGACTTACTTCTTACGAAGAGTGGCTTTAATCCCAGTAATTGCTTTTGTTGAGTAAAGAAATTGATGTTGTCTCGAAGCGCATGTTGTGCTGCTTTGTCATTGCTCAATTCTTGAGAAGCGCAATAGATGTTAGCAATAGCATGGGGTGACAATCCAGTGGTGTAAATAAAACTACGCGCGAAGTTGACGAGATAATTTTTGAGTTCATCACTCCCTAAAATCGCCGCACCGTGGCAACCCAAACCTTTTCCGAAGGTCATGATTCTGGCAAAGATTTT
>CALPOS020000124.1 GCA_943325255.2 Sphingobacterium thalpophilum | reverse complement strand
GTGAGTCCTGCGCCTAAAGTAGCGATGTTTCCTGCATTATACAAAGTCCCATTTACGGGTTGTGCTGGAGGCGTTGGGCTTGTCGATTGAATGACTAAAAAACCATTGGCAGTTCCCGTGAATGAACCAGGAATCGTAGTTTGTGTAATGGCGCCTGGTACGAACGTACTGGCTTGGCTTATGGGAGCAACACAGGGAGCACTTACGGTTGTAAAAGTTGCGTATGCAGTCCATCCGCTGAATGTACCTGCTCCGCAATCACTTCTTACAAATAAATAATATACCGTATTAGACAACAAGCCAGTCACATTTACTGTTGTTCCTGCTACGAAAGTTCCTGAACCCGAAGGGGCGAAACTAGAAGTAGAAACCACATACTCATAACCATTTGCAGGTGCTGGACTTGGAGCTACCCAATTCAGTGTTGCCGATGTTCCCGTGATTGCAGTGGTGGCGGCCAAGGTTGGTTTCAGACACACAACAGGAGAAATACAGCTTACACTAGCCAACCAACCAGCATTATTTATGGTGCCATTAGAACGCCATCTGATGGTAATCGCTCCTGAAGGATCCGTTGAGGTGATGGTTCCTGGACTTGTTGTGCCGTAAAACGATCCTGCAGGACAATTGACTGCGTTGGCTCCCGCAGGAAGACCAGATAAAATTTGAGGGAAAGCAGTTGTAGGGCCATTATAAATCACCATTCCGTCATTACCTGATTCTGTATTAAAAGTATTAAATACCAACTCAACTTTATTAGATCCTACTGATGGTGTGAATGTTATTGTATGATCTTTAGTTGAATTGTAAGAATCGTTTGTGCCGCCTTGATCGGTAAAATTATAAGTGGTGCCGCAAGTAATGGTTTGACTGCAATTGACAGTCGCGGGAATTATGGTATTCTGCCCGGCAATTGTTGAAGTCCAAGCAATGTCATCAAGCCATCTGAGATCAGTGCCACTTGTTCTTTCGTCTATAATTTGTACATAGACATTGGTAAGGCCTAGAGCTCCTAAATCGACATTAAGTACTTGCCAAGCAAGTGTAAAACCTCCTGTTGAGCCTCTTGAAGTCCACGTTAATAAATCAGTAGAAGTTCGTACCGTAAACTTTGGTATGCCAGCAGTTGCGCCACTTCTTTTATACCAAAAAGAGAAAACACCGGGATTACTAATCAGCGGTGTAATGATATAATCACCTACGGCATCAAACTGAAGTTGATTCACTCCTGAGTAGGCCGCCGCCGCGGTATTATAAGTCACTGAATTGTCAGTCCAAGTTCCTCCTGAGGTCGGAATAGAGGTTCCAAAACTTTCATAGTTTTGATATTTGGTGCATTGTGAATATCCTGTATGAATGGAAAGTAGCAACGCTACAAATGTCACTATTTTCAATGATAAATTAAATCTATGAAGATTTGAATAGCACGGAACACGATAACTTTTCAGGATACAAGATCCTAAGTGTTTTAATTTCATAATTATATTGTATAAAAAATATATGGGACGATAAAATTACAAAATTTTATTCCTTTTACATTTATAGAATTTTACTTTTTTATTAACTTTAATCAATATTATATAATAATTGTTAATTAATGTTGCGCTTTATGTGGATATATTGCCGTAAACGCTGAGGAATTTATGCAATTACTTCTTTTTTATTATCGGCGCTGGTCGAGCAGTCTTTTTCTTACTTACAGCAAAAAAATACCCTCAAATAAATTAATATGAGAGGGTAAATATTTAAAGAAAGATAAACTTATTTTTTGTTGATTAATTTCCTTGACATTATCATTCCATTTTTGAGTTTTGCTTTTAAAACATAAATCCCTTCTGCCAAAGAAATGTGATTTGCGAATCTCTTTTCAGGCTGATCAAGTTCAAATCGATTTACTTGTTTTCCTGAAATATCATAAATGTCTATTTGGGTCATAAATTCCGAGGAAACAACAAATAGCTTTTCATCATTAATTGAAGAAACTAAGGAGGAGGAAACTTCGAATTCAGATTGACTTAACATTTCATTGGTTGTAAATCTCAAAATAAACCGATCGTCAAAAGTTCCAATAGCTGAGGAAAACACGTAAGGGCTTAGCTTTAAATCATGAATAGTATTCAATAGTTGATCTTCTATATAAACATTTTGATTTTCAAATAACCCATCAAAATGATCAATTCTAATAGAAAAGGTATCATTTACGGTCGATTTATAGCCTAAGGGTACCTGATCCTGATCACTAAACGGCAAAGCTCTTCCTTGTATTACTAGATTTCTATCCGCTATTTTCGAGTGAAAAGTAATCGAGTTGTTGTCAGTGAGTCGGACACCGTCAAAATCTCGGTCAAATTCATTTGTAGCATCGGTAGCATATCCAACCAGAATTTGGTTAAACGAACCTCCATTACTTACTAAATTTAGCCATATTCTGTGTTTTTCATTTGTGTTTGCGTCTGAACGGTTTGTGTTAGCATCAATAATCGAGTTTCTAAAAAATTGGTCATTATTGAAATTTACTCGCATAGAATTCCTGAATACGACTGGATCTCCACTTGTTGCAGTTCCGGTACTTTTTGTAAAAAATCCTTGACCAGAAGCTATAAATCCGCTAGGAGGAGCGCCACCAGAACCAGCCGCCGCTGTAGTTCCTGTTCCGCCCAATCTGTTCCATGACGCATAATCATTCGCCGCGTAATTTATCAAGAAATCTCCGTAAAACGGATCAATATTATTCGCACTCGGTGGTGAGTTGTGCGTCCAAAAGTAAATGGTTCCATCAATTACAGGAATATTGGCTGGATCGCTGAGGAATAACTCCGCATCTACCGCTGAAGCATATGGATTTCCGAGTAAATTATACTTGTCGTTGTTATTCGCTAATGGTAATCCTCCAAAATAAATAGGGCAGAAGATATCTCCATTGTTTGGTGTTCCGATGAAATTTGCAGTATATGGGACTTTTGTGCTAATACTTGAAGAGAATGTTTGCGGAGCACGCACAATGTATCCTTTGATAGGATTCATTACTGTTGCTGCCGATTCAAAAAACCAACTTCCAAAACTATTAGCCACGGTCGGAATCCAACTAAAATATTTGTCGGATAGTGTCAATGGTGACAACATTCCAAGAGTGAAATTTGAGGCTGCGGTAACAGGAGTTCCCCAGTAAGTATAATCAAAACGATACATTGGCTGCGTAATTCGCTCGATATCAACGCGGCCAATGTTTGGAACGTTATTTATCTGAACGAGGCTAGCATTATTTTCAATTTCGAACGAACCTGTGGCATCTACATTTATTGCATCAATAACGGTGATAGCATTACTTGAACTTAACTCAAGCTCGGCTCCAGCCAATATAGATAATGATTTTGCATAGGCATTATAATTACTTCCCGTTATTTTAGGACCGTTGGCAACGTTGGGTATCACGACACAGTTATCGGAAGTAGGAACGCTGTTAGGAGACCAATTGAGTTGATTATTCCAATCGTTATTAATTGTTCCATTCCAAACTCTGACTAACGCTGAAGCTGGGTTTATGATCACATTTGCAGATGGGAGTGAGGTGCATGTGTTGCTTGTAACAGTGAAATTATAAGTTCCTTCACTCAAATTCGGAACTAAATGACTTGTTCCAGCATAGGAGATGTTACCAGGATTTAAAACGCCTCCTAGTGGCAATTCGTTTAAAACAACAGTTCCCGTTGCTACTGAACAAGTTGTTTGAGTAATTGTTCCTACTATTGGTGCTGATGGCAATCCAAGTGTCGTTATAGTGTGTGTTGCTATTTTTGGTCCATTGCATCCTGTCGCAGTGGCTGTTACAACAGATATTCCATTCCAACCAGAAGTATAAGTAATTACCCCGGTTCCTGGCACAATATTATTTCCTGCTGCTAAACTTAATGCGTCCAATGAATAAGTGATTCCAGTTGAACTTGTTGCTGTAGCTACATAAGTTAATGCGTTTGCTGCTTGACAACGAATAGAGCTAGTGCCAAGGGAAAACAATGGTGTTCCTACAATTGGTGTTATTGTGAAGTTTGTCGCCGTTCTACAACGCGTGTCTGAAGAACATTCCGCATAAAAAGTATAAGTACCAGGTGTGTTGGTGTTAGCTAATCCAGAATTTGCAACTCCAACTGGGTTAAATGGGGAGCCTGAGCCAATGGGAGTTCCGCCACTAACCGTTGTGAACCAGTTTAATACTCCAGGTATTGTGTAGGTTACAGAAATCCTCATGTAATCAACATAAGCTGTTCTATTTTCATCAGTATTGATACTCAGCGAAACACCAAAATCCGGATGGTTAATATCAGTTGGTGTCCATGTTTCTCCCCACGTGTCTAAATTCCCGCCATAGTTTTTTGGTACTATGGTCACTCTTGGCCATTCTATCGCAGTATCTGCATAATCAGCTGAAGAAAATGAACCTCCAATTTTAATTAAGTTTACATCGAGGTCTTTAATATCATTCCTATTGTTTCTTAAATCATTTTGAGAGCGACCAATAGTGACAGCAATACCAATAATTGTTGCATTAAGGGGGATGTTAAATCCATAATTAGTTCCTTTTAGATATTGACTGATTTTAGTTCCCGGCCCAGATAAAGTGAGTGTTGAATAGTTGGTGTCGTCAAGTGAAATCGCATTAGCTGGAATGTTCCATTGAAATGCACCTACCGTAGAAACTGCAGTTGTAGAATATCTAGGCCCAACAGTTGTAGAATTTCCCGGAGGACAAATTGCTGATGAGGACAAGGCGCCAGTTTCTCCCGGACAAATGGTTACTCCAGTGGTAGGAGGTGAAGGGATGACCGCTACAAAAACCGTTTCCGAATTGGTACAACCATTTGTTGTACCCGTAACTGTATAGGTAGTGTCTACGTTAGGGCTTGCAGTGACTGTAGCTCCGGTTGTTGCAGATAAACCGGTTGAAGGAGACCAGCTATAAATTGTTGCACCACTTGCATTTAATGCAGTCCCTATACTAGTACAAATTAAAGCAGACGCAGGGGTAATAGAAATAGTAGGTAATGCTTTTACCGTTATATCAATGTTTGCAGAATTGCTGCAGCCATTAGCATCTGTTCCTGTTACCGTATAGTTGGTTGTGGTTAAGGGTTCCGCAGTAATTATATCTCCTGCAGTTGCTGATAAACCTGTGTCAGGCGTCCAACTATAGGTTAATGCACCAGTTGCGGTTATCGTTGTGCTTTCGCCAATACAAATGGAAGTAGAACTTGCTAAAACATTAATTGTTGGTAACGAATTTACGGTGACATTTACCGTCGTTGTAGCTGTACAACCAGCGGGCGCAGTGTAAGTTAATGTGTACAAACCTCCGTTGAGTGATGTAACGTTAGGTATAATTGGGTTTTGCTCATCTGATATAAAATTATTAGGTCCTGTCCATCTGATAGGTGAATTTGAATTTCCGGATATCGTGACGTTATCTATTGCCCAGTACCAACTCCAAGGGGCGTCATATTTAAATCGAACATAAAGGACTGCATTCCCAACAAAAGCATTTAAGTTTACTACTTGTTGCGCAAAATTATTGCGAGTACCTATGGTTAATGAATTATAATTAGCAACCGTAGTCCATGTTGTGCCGTTAGTGGACACTTCTACCTTAGCAGATGCTCCCGTGAAAAATTTTAAATAATGATAAAAATTCATAGAAAGGGTTGTAAGTCCAACTGTACTGAAAGCTGGCGATTGCAATATGGTTTGTGTTATGCCACCATTTCCCTGCTCACAACTATTTGAAAGGTAAAATTGGCTGTTGTCGTTTGATCGTAATCTTGATTGATCACCACTGCAATCAATTCTGTAGCGATCAGGACGTAATGTCCATGCTGCTTCAGTAGGTATTCCTCCAGTCGATGTGTTACTAGTTGTCCAATTGTTTGTTGCAGCATTAAAACCCTCTGATATCAGAACTCTGGAAGAAGTTCCCGCACCAACAGATGAGGAAAGGTTAAGAGTAGAGCCAATACAAATTGGATTTGGAGATGCAGTAGCTACAATATCACCTGCAATTACAGTTATAGTAATTGATTGGAAATTGCTACACCCGTAGGAATTACTTTGTCCTTCCGTAACGGTATATGTGGTTGTAGTAGTGGGAGTCGCAATTACGGTCGAGCCAGTTGTAGTGTTTAATCCAGTACTTGGGGACCAATTATAGGAACTAGCGCCACTTGCTGTTATTGTGGTGCTATTGCCGAGACATACAGACGATAATGTTGGAGTTACTGCCAAAGTAGTAGTAGGGTTTATAGTAACGGTTAGTGTAAAAGGATTGCCCAAACAATTTCCAACTCTAGGAGTAACAATATAAGTAGCTGTTACTGGATTTAAAGTGGTATTGGTCAATACTTGGCTTATATTGCTTTGTGGTGTGTTTTGAGCAAATCCACCAGTAAAACCAGTTCCCGTAGGTGCGGTCCATGTGTAGGTGATGTTGTTCCCACT
>CALPOS020000123.1 GCA_943325255.2 Sphingobacterium thalpophilum | reverse complement strand
GATTGTCATCATTATAAGCATCGGCTAAACTTAAAGTCCTAACAAAATCATTTTCATTAACTATCGTTGCAGATGGGAATAAATGGTTTTTCCATTGAAATTCTGAAATTCTCCCGATGGTTCCTTCAAATAAAGCTCCAATTTGTAACGAACCGAATACTTCCGCACGATATAGTCCTTTTAGGCTAATATATACTTTTCTACCAGGAGTAAAACCCTTTGCGTAAAGAGTAGTTACATTTAAAGGCACACTAAATCCAATCGGATCTGTTCCGTCAGTTGGAATGGATTGAAATGAAATTGATTTATAAAATGTTCCTTTTTCATCGCTAGAAGTTACATACGCTTCAATGATGGCCTCTTCACTAAATACAGTAGGGTTAGCAGTTGCTGCTGCATCTACTGCCGCAACCGTGGTTGTTGGTGTCAACTCATAAGTTGTCAAACTAGACTCAGGTGCCGCATAATAATCACTGTTAGCACATCCCACTAGTAGTCCGAAACAAATCGACGTTAGTATATAGGATTTCAATATAATATTTTTCATAATCTAATTACTTTTGATTAAAAATTCGGATGTTGTCAATGGAATAGGTTCCGTCTAATGAGGTATTTGTCCCTGAACCTTTGTACTTGAATGCAAGGTGAATATTGCCAGTGTAGGAAGATAAGTCAATTTTCCCAGAGCTAAAAAAATCGAAGTTTGTATCGTAATCAAGAGGTGGTCTGGTAAAAGCTACAGATTGCCATGTTGCATTTAAAACATCCGTACCGTTGTAGTTCGTCGCAATCAATAGTTCAATCGAGTTTGAACTTGTTCCTACATAGGCTTGAGCAACGTCAAAAGCTAGTTTTTCATCTTTCTGTAAATCCATATTAATTGGAGGAGAAATCAGCCAACCAATATTAGATGCTTCGTCAGATTGATAGGCTGTAAATTCAGCATATTTAGTGTCACTATAAAATCCTTGCGCCCATTTAACAGTACCAGCTTCTGCGAAATTGGTCCATCCCTGAATTTCCAGGGGTTGACCTTCAGTCGCTTCGCTGACGCTTCCTGTGAAATCTTGATAAAAAGCAAACGGTTCAATAGTTGAATTTTTGATATCATTTTCAGGGGAGCACCCGGAAAAAGAGGATAAAGCTAAAAAGCTGAAAGATAAAAGTTTTATTGTTTTCATAGTTAAATTTTTAAAAGTTAACATAAAGATTAACGAAATAGGTTCTTCCAAAACCATAGAAATATCTTGGTGCAAAAGCAGGAGTCCCGCTTGAAACATCCTGATTTACCTCTCTAAAGTTGGCGTTTCTGGTTTGTTCAAATCCTCCAGTTTTATAAACAACATCAAAAACATTATTCACTGAGGCGAAAAACCCAATTGTTTTACCACTAATTCTCCATGATTTCCCACCGGTTAAGTTGATTAAGGTAAAGTCTTTAAATTGTTCTTGTTTTAATAATTCATTAGCTCTTGCAGTTGAAGCTTCTGGAAAAGAGAGTCCTTCTAGGTCTGCTGGATTTTTGTAGAAATTATTAGTTCTTAATAACGAAGAAACATCTAGATAATTGTTGGCAAGATAATTCGCATTAGCACCAATCCACCAAAACTTTGGGTCTCTATATTCAACTCCAAACGATGCGGCAGTTTGTGGACCGCCAGAAACGCGATATCCCTTTAGGTTGGCTTTACCAAAGTCCGTAACAGGATTTGTGTTTGTTGGAGAGGCTAGATTATCGTTACTAAGACTTACGTTAGGGTTATTATTGAAGGTATATTCTCCATATGCGCCAGCAAGCGTTAATTTTATCGTTGAAGTAAGATTATATTCCATCCCCAGCTCTAAACCAACATTCTTTTTTTCTATATCGCTGACAGTTTCGGCAACAAATGCATCACCACCATCTCCATTATCATCGTCAAATATACCTTCACCGTAGAAAAAGGAGTTTTCCGTTGCATTTTTTATGTTGGTGTAAAACGCAGTTAGTCTAGATTTAAATTTAGGAGCTTTAATAATATAACTTGCATCTAGACTAGTAATGTTTTCTGGACTTAAACCAGCAAGCGTATTGTCGTTAATACGTGCATTTGGGAATACATTTCTCAATGTTGGAGCTTTCGTCATATAAGCAGCATTAAGCCCCAAGAATTGTCTTCCACTCAACTTGTATGTTAAACCGCCTTTAAAACCAAAGGTTTCGTAGGTGTATTTTGCACTTTTCCCAAAAGAATTATTTGGGTATAGACCATTTCGATAAAGCCCTTCTCGTTGATATTCACTGCGAGTATATGACTGAGCCATATAGAAATCTATTTTTTTGTAGGTAAATTTAAATTGCGTAAAAGCGTCAATAGTATTGGCTAATAATTTATAGTTATAACCGAAAGTATCACCAACACCCACGTTTCTATTAGGATTATTTAAGTCTGGTTGTTGTTCGTCTCCTACCTGAAAATTGTCAAAGTCTTCAAAAAACTGTCCCCCTAGTAAATCCAATAGATTTTGGAAGTTACGTGAACTTAAATTTCTATAGGTAACTCCTGCATTCATATTAATGTTGTCAGCTAATTGTGAAGCCAAAAACGAATTGGCAGTCCATACTTTATCGTCCGTTCTATCTTCATATAAAATGTAGGCACTATGTCCGTCTGAAGTTGCTTGATTTGCCTGATACATCTGCAACCAATTCAATTGTTTGTTTTGAATAAAGTTAGAAGCAGCAGAAATTCCATCAGCAACATTTTGAGGGTCATCTCCCAAGAAATCGGTATAATCATCAGGGTTATAAGCAGAAGTATAAAAACTAGGTAGATTTCTGTAATAGGTTGGATCAGGATTGTCTGCTCCTTGAAAATCGATACGACTATTTCCCACTTTTCCAAATTGATGAGCCACATTTGTGGTTAGTGTTGTTTTGTCGCTTAATTTCCAATAGTGCGACAACATCAATACGGGCTCTACAACATCTCTGTCTCTAGAATTTCTCTTTTTTCCGTTGAAATAACCCCAATAAGAGTTATATTTTTCACCAACAAGATTGGTCACCTCATCCGAATTTGGAGAGGTTCTACCTCTACTGTTTTCCGAGTAAATAGAAGTGAAATTTACAGAGTGACTATCATTGAATTTCTTTTCAATACTGGCAAATAAAGCTTTAGAATCATAATCGGTTCCTTCAAAATAACCTTCATTTGCCCCTCTGCCGGAAGCGGAAACAACATATGCCCAACCATTGGTTCCCATCCCAGAAGCATGTGTTCCCATAGTTCGCCATGTGTAGTTTGTATTTGTTCCCGAAAATGACACTCGAGATCCTTTTCTATAGATAGAAGCTCTAGTATTGATTTCTTGCGTTCCTAATATGCCCCCAAAAGTATAATCTGATGGTGCAGTACCCATAGTAAATTCTTGATTTCTAGTAGCATCATTCAAACCTCCCCAATTATTCCATTGTGGTCTTCCGTCATATATCTTGTTCATAATAACACCATTAATCATGGTGGTACCGTATTCATTATCTAAACCACGAATTCGGAATCGTGATTGACCCCAGTTGAATGCTGCCGCTTGCTGAAAAGCATCTCTACTGGCTTGAAGTAAACCAGAAGTACTTTCCGAACCACTACTGTCATCTCCTAAATCATTTTCTGTAATTGTAATTAAGCTTAGTTGCTGTTCTTGAGTTTGGTCTTCCGCCAATAAAACAGTACCTAAATCTAGAAGTTTTCCTGACTCAATTGCTACCTGAAGTAATTGGTCTGCGTAACCTTGGGTTCTAATTTGTAATAACTGATTTCCCGGGGTCACATCATCAAAAATAAATTTTCCGGTAGTGTCGGTTAAAGCCGTTAGATTTGAATTTAGAATTGTAACAACAACGTTTTGTAACGCTTTCTGAGTTTTTGAGTCGACTACTTTTCCAGTTACTCCTGTAGCTGATTGCGCAAAAACAAAAACCACCTGCATTACAAACAATGTACTAATAAAAAGTTTTTTCATAAATAATGTAAATTAATTCGTCTTTTAGTAAGAATAATTATTTCTTAACGGATGCAAATGTACCTATTTAATTAATATTAATTACTTTTGGTGCCAAGTTTATGTTAAACTTGATTTTAAATTAATACTAAATTCACATGAAAGGTACTAAATTTTTTACACTTCTTTTTCTCTTGTTAGTTGTCACGACGGTTCATTCTCAACAAAAGAAATTTAGTGTTCATACGGTTGCTTTTTACAATTTCGAAAATTTATTTGACACCATCAACAATCCAAATAATGACGAAGAGTGGCTACCCAATGGCGCTCAAAATTGGACCTCCAAAAAGTACCACAAAAAATTAGAAAATTTGGCGCGCGTTTTATCAGAAATAGGTTCAACAGAGAATACAAATGCACCCACGCTAATCGGGGGCTGCGAAATAGAAAACAGAGGCGTTCTAGAAGATCTTGTCAAAGAACCGAAATTAGCGGTGCACGATTATGGTATTGTTCATTTTGATTCGCCAGACAAACGAGGAATTGATGTCGCATTGTTATATCAAAAAAAGCATTTCAAACCCACAAGTTATGTGAATATCCCTTTGTTAATTTATAGAAAAGAAACAAAATCAAAAGAGAAAGATAAAGAAACAGAAGAAGATAAAGCCGACAAAGACAAAATAGAAGCCGAAGCTGGCGAAAGAGTGTATACTCGTGACGTACTTCTGGTAACAGGATTTCTTGACGGAGAAGAAGTAAACGTCATGGTCAATCACTGGCCATCTCGATCTGGTGGCGAGAAAAAGAGTAGTCCTTTTCGAGAAGAAGCCGGAAGACTCAATCGAAAAATAATGGATTCGATTTATAAAATCAACCCTAACGCAAAGATTATCACGATGGGAGATTTGAATGATGGATCTTACAATAAAAGCGTAAAAGAAGGAATCGGGGCCAAACTCAAGAAATCTGAAGTAACAGAATTCGGGATTTACAATCCTTTTGAACAAATGGCAAAAGAAGGAAACGCTTCCCTTTTCTATCGCGATGCCGGAGATATCTTCGACCAAATCATGGTTTCAGAAGCATTAATCAGAAAAGATTACTCTTCTTTTCGATATTGGAAAGCGGGCATTTACAACAAACCATATATGATCACTACAACAGGTCAGTATAAAGGCTATCCTTTGCGACACGGTGCAAACGAAATTGGATTTAGTGATCACTTTCCCGTTTATGTTTACCTTATTAAAGAAGCAAAATAGTTGATACCCAAAGGTTAGTTTACGCTAGCCTTTTTTTAGCTTTACACAGTTCGAATTTTATATAATATCCTATGGCAATTACAAAACCCTTCAACCTTAATCAATGGATCAAAGACAACAAACATTTGTTAAAACCGCCAATTGGTAATAAAAACATCTACGTAGATTCAGAAGATTATATTGTAATGATCGTCGCAGGTCCAAATGCCAGAAAAGACTATCACTACAACGAAACAGAAGAACTGTTTTACCAACTCGAAGGTTCGATTAAAGTGATTGTGCAAGAAAACGGCGAACGCAAAGAAATGGAATTGCATGCTGGCGATATGTATCTGCATCCAGCGAAAACACCGCACTCTCCAGTACGCTACGAAAACTCCATCGGGTTGGTTATCGAACGCAAACGTGCTGGAAAAGGATTCAAAGATGGTTTACTTTGGCATTGCGAAAATTGCAATCACAAGCTTTACGAAGTGTATTTTGAGTTACACGATATCGAAAAAGATTTTCTGCCGCACTATGAGCATTTCTACAATTCAGAGCAGTTGAGAACCTGCAACAATTGCGGTACAATCATGGAAACCGACCCAAGATATATCATGTAGTTTGTTTCTTAGGAGCCGGGAACCTGCTGTGCGCTCCTATCTTTTTGTTTTTTGTCACCCTGAGCGCAGTCGAAGGGTTACTTCTTAAAAACAAAAAGGATAACCGCTCCCATCAGGGCTAGGGCATTCTACCGCAAAGGAATTGTTAATTATACATTACTAATTATCAATTAATAATTACTTTTGCCACGCACTCGAGCAAATTTATTTGCGAACAGACGTAGTAAATCGATATAATTCAAAAAATAACTAATAAATGACAACAATAGCAGACCAATTCGGAATGAAAGAAGCTTTAGCACAATTGGGCGTAAAAGCAATTAATGAAGGAACTTCAACAGGTCAAAACAACTTTTCCAACGGCGAAATATTAGAATCATATTCACCCGTTGATGGTCAATTAATAGGTTCGGTAAAAACCACGACGCCTGCAGATTATGAAAAAGTAATGCAAACGGCAACAGAAGCATTCAAAACTTTTCGACTTATGCCAGCGCCTCAGCGAGGTGAAATCGTTCGTCAGTTTGGAGAAAAATTGCGAAAAAATAAAGAAGCATTAGGCAAATTGGTTTCCTACGAAATGGGAAAATCACTACAAGAAGGTTACGGAGAAGTTCAAGAAATGATTGATATCTGCGACTTTGCCGTAGGACTTTCTCGTCAGTTACACGGATTGACCATGCAT
>CALPOS020000122.1 GCA_943325255.2 Sphingobacterium thalpophilum | reverse complement strand
TCTTCGATGGTTCGGCCTGCGGTCCAATAAATATCTTTCAGAAAATGCTGAATAAATGAAACATCTAGCTTGCTTTTATCTGTCGAAACTACTATCATCTTTCATTTATGGGATATAATATTGGCTTGCTTGGACTCGCATCATTCTCAAAAGACGCTATTTGAAGATTCAACAAGTAGCCACCATCTTTCACCTCGTCCGCAATGAAAATTAATTCCGTAATCGTCGCATTCAATCGCGCTTCCGCATTGAGATTGTTAATATCTTTGACATTCCAAAAAGCTTTGTGAGCCAAAAGTTGACCTTCATCGTGTTCTTTGTCAACACTCGGCAAATCAACTAGTAAATGTTGAACTCCATTTTCTCTGATAAAAATCGCTGCCGCTTCCTCTAGATAAGGCGGATTGGTATTGGAGTATTTTTGATACAATTTCTCTTCATCGTTGGGCAAAGTGCGAATTACTAGAGCTTCAGGAGTCTTTCCTGCCAAGGCTTTTTCAACTTGATTCTTAGTGATTATCCAATCTTCGGTAATCCATTCTGGAGCAATAGAAATAAGTTCTGCCACAAAGAAAAACTGTTTCAACAATTGATTGACGCTATAAAAATCTCTAGTAATATGACCCAAACATTCGGTGTGAGTACCGTGTCCGTGTGGGTTAAAGTGAATGTTATTGAAATTGGTAGATGAACTTCCTTCTGAAACTTTGCCAATCCAATCTCCAAATCGAACAGGCTCAATGACTGGCTTATCGAGGTACCAAGCGATTGGGTTTTTATCGGTGTTGGTAAGCGGAATAGAAATATCGATGGGTTGGGAAAGATCGACTTTGAAGGACTTTTGTTGATGTAGTATTGTTGTTTTCATTTTTACCGCAAGGTTAGCAAAGTTTTACGCAAGGTTAGCTAGAGATTATTAGCTATGCGTTTGATTCCGTTTTTGATTAACGTAACATTAAAATTTATTAGTAATCCCAATTTGCAATTAGACAATTTTAAGTAAGTTAATAGTTGTGCAAAATGAATATCATTTAATGTTTCAACTGATTTCAATTCTATAATTAACTTCCTTTCAATTAATAAATCAACTCGATAACCAATGTCTAATTTGATGTCTTCATATATCAGAGGCAATGGTTTCTGCCTTTCTATCAATAACCCTGATTTCTGTAGTTCATAAAATAAACATTCTTCATAACTACTTTCTAAAAGTCCCGGACCTAGATTTCTATGAACTTTTAAAGCGCCATTAAATACGATACGGGATAATTCATTTTCATTCATAACAAAAAAATTTGATTGTGGCGTATAATATTCTTTACACATAAAAACTTGGCATTCTTTGCGTGTAACTTTGCGAACCTTGCGGTTAAATTCTATTCCAAATTTATCAAAAATAAGTGACTCGCAATTCCATCCGTCAAAAACTTCCCTTTTCCAGTTGTTTTTAATATATCTCCGTCGATCGAAAGTAAGTCGTCAACCAGAAATTTAGCTGATTGCTTTTTTAAGTAAATCAATGTTTCTAAACCAAATTCAATTTCAATTCTTTTCAAATCGACGCCCCAAATCGTCCGCAATCCAGTCATGATATATTCATTGTAGCGATCGTGGATGGAAAGGGTTTCTGCTTCACTCGGTAACAGATCGTCCTGAATTGATTTCAAGTACAAACTGTTATTCGACACATTCCAACTTCTCGAAACGCCATCATAACTATGTGCTGACGGACCGATGCCCAGGTATTTTTTTCCCAACCAGTAAGCGGAATTGTTTTTCGAAAAGTAATTCGGTTTGCCAAAATTGGAAAGTTCATAATGAATAAAACCACGTTCTTTAAGCATTTCGACCAATATCGAAAATTGTTCTTGCGCCACATCGTCGTTTGGTTGCGCTATTTTTCCGGTTTGAATCAGTTTCTTTAGCGCCGTTTTAGGTTCAACTGTCAAAGCATAACTGGAGATATGTGGAATGCCAAATAACAGTGCAGCCTCGATATTACGAATCCAACTCTCGTTGCTCATGCCTGGAATACCGTAAATTAAATCGACTGAGATATTGTCAAAATACTTTGTCGCTTCGGCAAGACAATTTTTAGCTTCCGCGGCATTGTGTGCTCGGTTCATCATTTGCAAGTCGTCTTCAAAAAAAGATTGAATTCCGATACTCAGTCGATTGATTGGGCTTTGAGCAAAATCGACAATTCGGTCTATTGACAAATCATCTGGATTGGCTTCCAGGGTGATTTCAGGATTTTCAACAACTTGATAATTCTTGTAAACCGCGTCAAGCAAAAATTGAATTTCTTCAAGGGTCAAGACACTTGGTGTTCCGCCACCGAAATAAATGGTTTCAATCGTTTCGTTCTTAAATTCCCTGGAACGTAAATGCAACTCCTTCGCCAATGCCAACACCATATCGGTTTTCTTTTTCATCGAAGTAGAAAAATGGAAATCGCAGTAGTGACAAGCTTGTTTGCAGAAAGGAATATGGATGTAGACGCCGCTCATTTTGAGTGTTCAATCATTTAGTGTTCAGTGTTCAGCTCTAAGTGTTCAGTAGGATTCAGATTTGAATGCTACTTTTTTATCGAACCAAACTTTTCTGGATTTAATATCATATAGTTAATTAGTTTTCCTATTTCTTGGCTTTCTGAGGTTAATTCTTCAAAAAGGTTTTTTGAAATATATTGACACTCAAATGCAAACGCTAGCCAGACTTGTGTTTCAGAATTTTCTGCGTCAGAATCAGTCAATTTACTGTAAAAATTCTTCGGATAAATTCTTTTTCTATAGGGTTCTGCAATGGTAACGGAGACACTTCTGGAGGAACGTCTAATTTGATCTGTTAATGAATAGGTTTCTTCTTTTGGAAACGATTTTGTCATTTCAAAAATTTTCATTGCCAAACTAAACGATTTCTTGTAAGCTAATAATTCTTGAAATGTCATTGATATCTACTTAAATTGATTACTAAAAACCAGAGTCTTAAACCCTAATCCATATTCCATTCATCTGATCACTATTACTCTGACCACTGACCACTATTTCTTAACGCGTTCCTCATTCTGCTTAACAAAAGCGTCCCAACCCGTATAACTTTTGGCACCGACGACTTTTCCCGAATTGAAGAAATGACACACAGCCGCCGCCAAACCATCGGTACTATCGAGATTTTTTGGTAAGGTTTTCAAATCCAACAATTGCTGCAACATTTTGGCTACTTGCTCTTTGCTGGCATTTCCATTTCCAGTAATCGCCATTTTGATTTTCTTGGGTTCGTACTCGGTAATCGGAATTTGACGCGATAAACCAGCCGCCATTGCAACGCCTTGTGCTCTGCCGAGTTTCAACATCGATTGTACGTTCTTTCCAAAAAAGGGCGCTTCAATAGCAATTTCGTCAGGATGATGTGTTTCGATGAGTTCAATGGTGCGCTCAAAAATGACTTTAAGTTTGGTGTAATGGTCATCGTATTTGCTTAGAATCAATTCGTTGAGTTGAATAAATTCCATGTTTTTTCCAACAACTTTAATGATCCCAAAACCCATTATGGTGGTTCCTGGATCGATTCCTAAAATAATGCGTTCGTTTGCCATATTTTTGCCACTAAGACGCTAAGGCGCAAAGTTTGTTGAAAGTTATTATAATCGACGAGAGTTTCCTTTCTTTGCAACGATGATTGCAATTCCTCACAAAGCTAAACAATTCCTTGTTTTTACCATCAAAGTTTTGATTGTATCGGCGGCGTTTTATTTTGTCTACCGTCAACTAATGCAAAACGACCAATTGGATTGGCAAAAATTTAGGGCTCTTTTTGAGCGAAAATGGACCGTCGGCGGAATCTTGTTTATCTTACTTTTCAGTGTGTTGAATCGACTGTTAGAAATTTTGAAGTGGAAAAACCTGGTTTCTTCCTTACAACCAATTTCATTTTGGCAAGCCACAGCAGAGGTCTTGGGAGCATTGACTGCAGGTATATTTACTCCAAATGGCTTGGGCGAGTATGCAGGAAAAGCCTTCTTCTATGAAAAGGCTAAAACCAAGAAAATTGTCTTTCTTAATTTGATTTGCAATGGAATACAAATGGTATTGACGGTATTTTTTGGGGTATTTGGATTGTTGTATTTTAATGCGGAATTCAACGTCATCACGACCCAAACTATTGCGATTATTTTCGGATTGTTACTTGTTTTGGTTCTTGGTTCTTTCTTCTTAAAGACTATTTCAATCAAAGGATATTCGTTGGAAAAATTAGTACATAAAATCAACCAAATCCCTAAGCTAATTCATCGCAAAAACCTGCTTTTGGGAATGGGTCGTTATTTGGTTTTTTCGCACCAGTACTACTTTTTGTTCTGGGCTTTTGATGTGCATCTTCCTTATCTGATTTTGATGTCGGCCATTACCAGCATTTACTTTATAGCGTCGTCCTTGCCTAGTTTTCAGTTTCTAGATTTTGCTGTAAAAGGCAGTGTCGCGGTTTATTTCTTTGGATTATTGGGCATTAACGAATGGATTGTTATTTTTATCACGAGCTTGATGTGGTTTTTGAACGTCGTCATTCCCGTCTTGCTCGGCAGTTATTTTGTGATGAATTTTAAATTGAAATCATAGCATGACTTTAGTTTTAGTTTTAATCATACTGATTTATGTAGTTACAATCGCCCAGTTGATTGTAGGTTTTAATCGTGCAAAAAAATTTGAGGCAACAGCTAAGACTCCAACTACTTTTTTCTCAATTGTGGTTCCATTTCGAAACGAAAGCTCCCATCTTCCTTTTCTTTTGGAAAGTATTCGAAATTTGAATTATCCCATTGAACTATTTGAAATCATCTTGATCGATGACTTCTCCGAAGACGATTCGGTGCGACAGATTTACAATTGGCGGATGGAAAACGGTTCGTTTCAAACCACGCTTTTAGAGAATATTCGCTTGTCTAACTCACCGAAAAAAGACGCCATTTCGCGCGCCGTTCCGATTGTGCAACAGCAATGGTTGGTGACGACAGACGCCGATTGCCTTGTTCCAAAAGATTGGTTGTTGACTTTGGATCAGTACATAGAAGAACAAGAAGTCGCGATGATTGTTGGTGGTGTCGTTTACGATGGCAAGAAGTCGTTTTTGCATCATTTTCAGCAATTGGATTTGATGAGTTTGCAAGGCGCTACCATAGGCAGTTTCGGAATGAAATTGGGTTTTATGTGCAATGGTGCCAATCTGTGTTATACTAAATCTTTGTTTCAAGAATTGCATGGCTTTGCCGGAAATAATAAAATCGCGAGTGGTGATGATGTGTTTCTGCTTCAAAAAGCGATGCGGAAATGTCCTGAAAAAGTGCATTTTCTGAAATCGAAAGAAATTGTTGTGCACACGAAGCCCGAATCGAGTTGGCCAAAATTGATCGAACAAAGAGTGCGTTGGGCTTCTAAGACAAGTTCCTATCACAGTGTTTTCGGAAAAGACTTAGCGGTGATTGTTTTTGGGGGCAACTTTGCGATTGTTCTTGCTTCTTGTCTCTTTTCTCTCAACCTAGTTTCCTGGATGACACTTGTTTTTCTATTTTTCATGAAGTTCATTACCGATTATATTCTTCTCTATAAAACCAACCGATTTTTGAGGAGAAAACGCATGCGCTATTTGTTGTTGGGCAGTGTGATTTATCCGTTTTTCTGTGTAATTGTAGCTGTTCTTTCTTGGTTTGGAAAGTATGAATGGAAAGGAAGACAATTTTAGATTTACGAATGTTGAACTTTGAATAACGAACAACGCATTTTGAACCGCAGAGCCCTAGCCCAGATGGTAACGGCATCCTTTTGAGCCGTTGTTCGGCGCAAAAGATATAGTGGACAGCTGGAAATAGCTCCTACTTCTTCTCCGTAATATTTAAAAGAACGGGTAATACAAACTGCGTTTTTACTGGAATACCACGTTTAATCGCGGGATGAACTACTGGAAAATCGACTAGGCGTGCTTTCAGAATACTGTCAATTTTTGTGGTATTGTAGGATAATGTGTCTGTAATTTGAGGTTCAAAAACCATAGTGGCATCGGGTGAAATCGTCACTTTTACGTTGATGGTGTCGAGTTGTGGATATAAGACCGAAAGCGTATCAACGCTTAGTTTTTGTTGAATGAGTTGCGTTAAGTAATCAAAAAAACATTGCTTTTTCTGGGTTTTATCGACTGCCGAATCGCAGTTGGAAAAGGTTGGCAATTCGTCGACCTGGCTCCAATTGATGGATTTCAATTCCTTTTTTAGAAGTTCATCCTCGTTCGGCACTTGACTAAAATATTGGCAAGAACCTAAGCAAAGCGTTAGTAAAAAAAGTATCGGTCTTATTTTTCTCATTGTTGCAGACGAATCCAAAGCGTATTAATGGGCTATAAAAGTACAGTTTTATTTTTCAAAAATACTAAAAATTACTGTAGTGCTATGATAGAAAATTTTAGACTAGTGCTATTTTAAAAACAAAAAAGCCATCCTTAGATTCTGAAATAAATTCAGAATAAATGGAAAGCTTTTCATTGGTCTAACTACTAAACCTAGCTTTTCATCTC
>CALPOS020000121.1 GCA_943325255.2 Sphingobacterium thalpophilum | reverse complement strand
TATTTTAGAAGTTTTTATAGAGCTTTCGGAAATTGTAGCCTCTATGAAAACGAATCCACGTCCCGTATTATTAGAATTCAAAACATTCCGCATGCGTGGACATGAAGAGGCAAGTGGAACAAAATATGTTCCGCAAGAGTTGATGGATTTGTGGGCTGAAAAAGACCCGGTAGATACATACAAACGATACTTGATCAAGCAAAATATACTTTCAAATGAGCAAGATGAAACTTGGCGAGAAGAAATTAAGAAAGAAATCGATGATCATTTGGTTCTAGCTAATGCCGAGGCAGAGATTGAAGCGGACTACGATGAAGAATTAAATGACGTATACAAACCCTATGATTTTGAAGAAGTTAAAGCTGAGGGTAAATTGGAAAATATCCGTTTAATTGACGCGATATCTCAAGGATTAAAGCAATCTATGGAACGCCATCCTGAATCGGTTATCATGGGACAAGATATTGCGGAGTACGGTGGGGCATTTAAAATTACGGAAGGCTTTGTTGAACAATTTGGAAAGGAAAGAGTAATTAACACCCCAATTTGCGAAAGTGCTGTCGTATCTGCTGGTATGGGATTGTCCATTAACGGATATAAAGCCATTGTCGAAATGCAATTTGCGGATTTTGTATCGACAGGTTTCAATCCAATCGTTAACTATCTGGCAAAAGTGCATTACCGTTGGCAGGAGAAAGCAGATGTAGTCATCAGAATGCCTTGTGGCGGTGGTACTCAAGCAGGACCATTCCATTCGCAGACCAATGAAGCTTGGTTTACAAAAACACCTGGATTGAAAGTGGTTTATCCTGCTTTTCCTTATGACGCTAAAGGATTGTTAGCAACCGCCATCAACGATCCGAATCCCGTTTTGTTTTTTGAACACAAGCAATTATACAGAAGTGTTTATCAAGAAGTGCCTAAAGATTACTATACCTTGCCATTTGGAAAAGCTTCGGTTTTGAAGGAAGGAAATGATATCACAATTGTTGCATTTGGAGCCGCAGTTCATTGGGCGCTGGAAACACTTGAAAAGAATCCAGATATTTCAGCAGATCTGATTGATTTACGAACGCTACAACCTCTAGATAAGGAAACTATTTATGCTTCTGTAAAGAAAACAAACAAAGCGATAATACTTCAAGAAGACAGTATGTTCGGGGGAATTGCAAGCGATATTTCTGCTATGATTATGGAAGATTGCTTTGAATTTTTGGACGGTCCTGTTAAAAGAGTTGCGAGTTTAGACAGTCCAATTCCATTTACAAAAGCTTTAGAAGACCAGTATCTGCCTCGCGAACGATTTGAAATTGCACTACTTAAGCTGCTGAAATATTAAGAAATAGTAATCTCGATAAGAAAAAAGAGTTCTGTAGTGGAGACTCTTTTTTTTTTGTAATAAATTCAGATTTAGAAAAAACTAAATTTTATTTTTTTGGCAATAATTACTACCTTGTCAAACTAAATTTTTAAGGCAAATAAAATCAAAATAAAATGCAAAAAGCAATAAAGATCATAGCTCTTTTTATTACAATTTTATCTTCTATAAGCATATCTAGTCAAAATCTACTAGTTAATGGCGATTTTGAAAGTGGGTTTGGTGTCGGCTTTTTTATAAATGGCGCCGGTTATTCGCAAATAGTTCCGCCTTTTTCAGGTACAACTTCTCCAGGTAATTTTGCAATTACCACCAATCCACAGCCTATGAATACTGCTAATTTTATCTCTAGTGGTGATCATACAACTGGAAGTGGTCGAATGATGATTATTGATGGAAATACAACTGGTGGACAGCAAAATTTTTGGGAAGCTGGAAATGGAGGAGGAGGTGTTTGCGCATTAACAGTAGGAGCAACCTATACCTTTAGTTTTTGGTTAAGATCCGTGAGTACAACCGTTACTAATCCTGGTACTCAAGCTAATCTAGGTGTAGATGTTTTGAATGCTAGTGCTGTTACACTTGTTTCTGGAAGTCTTTTGGCGCCCCTACCAGCAGCTGGTTGGCAAAAAGTGACGTATTCTTTTGTTGCTCAAGGTAGCTGTGTCAATATAAAAATCTATAATAACAATACCAATCCCGTTGGTAATGATTTTGCAATCGACGATTTATCAGTAGTTGGCCCGCCAATCCCGGTAGCATTGCGTTACTCAATTACAAATCTAACATGCATCAATGCCAATGATGGAACCATATTCGGTTATGGAGTGGGAGGAACTGGGCCATATAACTATACATTATCTGGCGCCATTCCTGCAACCAATAGCACTACTGGTTTCTTTACGGGATTGCTGCCGGGAAACTATACGTTAGCAGTTACAGATAGTGCTGGAGGTAGCATTTCAATTCCTGGAATCGTAATTCCAAATCCTGTTGGTTTAACACTCACTGCTGCAAGTCCTACGATTTGCGCAGGTGCTACAACAACGCTAACGGTTACCGGTGGAGGTCTATACACTTGGTCAGTCGATAATACACAGCCAATTCCTACTGGATCAAATCCGACAGTCAGTCCATCGGTGACAACGACATATACCGTTAATTCAACTACAGTAACCCCAAACAATTTAGTATACAATGGTGATTTTTTCTTAGGCAATATCGGATTTACAAGTGAACACAACTATTACGCAAGTAATACTGGTAATCTTCAAAAAGCATATGGTGTTGTTACTAATCCTAATGCGTGGGAAATAGGATTTTCGAATTGCACAGATCACACCACAGGTGCAGGGAATATGATGGTTGTTGATGGTTCAACGGCAAATGGAGGTACTGACAAAGTGTGGTGCCAGACGATTCCTGCAACTCCTGGTCAAAACTATAGTTTAACGTATTGGATTCAATCATTATCAAACCCTGCAGGATTATCAAACATTGAAGTCCTGGTTAATGGTGTTTCGATCGGGTCTTCCAGCGCACCTAATGCTATCTGTATTTGGGACGACGTAATTCATAGTTGGATTCAAGGAGCAAGTAATACAGCTGAAATATGTATATACAATAGAAATACTGCTGCAAATGGTAATGACTTTGCATTAGATGACATTGTTGTTTCTAGAATCAACACCTGTGTCTTACCACCGAAATCAGTGACGGTGAATGTGACAAATACCGTTACGCTTTTGATAACAAATCCATCAGCTGTTTGCCTACCAGGAACAGTTGATATCACTGCCGCAGCAGTAACTGCTGGTAGCACCGCTGGGTTAACGTTAACCTATTGGAATGATGCCGCAGCAACAGCAAGTCCGATTAGTTTAGCGGCGGCAGCTGCTATTGGGACTGGCGGCACCTATTACATCAGAGCCACATTAGGTACCTGCTCAGTAGTTCAGCCTGTAACTGTCACGTTAACGCCTGCAGGATCTGTTGCAGCGCCTACAGCTACTTCACCTTTATATTTATGTCGAGGAAGTGTTGCAACTCCTTTAACAGCTGCGGCATTGCCCGGAGCCACTTTGAATTGGTATGGTACAAATGCAACTGGAGGTACGCCATCAGCCACTGCGCCAACTCCATCAACTGCCGTAGATGGAAATACAATTTATTATGTGAGTCAAACTGTTGGAACATGTGAAAGTCCACGAAAAGCTATTAATGTAATTGTAAACGCCGTTTCTGGTGTAATAAATTTGGTATGTGATGGAACTCAAGTTACAACCAATCCTGTAACTTCTGTATTTTTCGATTGGAATAACTTACCGCCAGGACGACCAGATATTTACAATTTAACTTATTCAATCAATGGTGGTCCTTTAGTAAATGCATCTACAACTTTATCATCTTATGAGGTTTTCGGCGTATTGCCTGGCCAAAGTGTTACATTAACAATAGTATCAGCGCCAGGATATCCATGCGTAACTTTCCCTATTTCAAATACTTGTAGTAATTGTGCATCAACAACAGCACCGGCATTTGCATCAATACCAGCCGCAATATGCTCGGGTTCAGTAGCTCCAGTTTTACCAGGGTCTTCAGATAATGGAATTAGTGGGACTTGGTCGCCTGCCATAGTAAGTACTACTACAAGTGCCACCTACGTTTTTACCCCAAATTCAATACTATTTCCGTGTGCTACCTCTTTCAATAAATCGATTACTGTAAACAATCCGCCAACCACCGTTCTAGCAGGTATAAACATTTGTGTAGGTTCAACAACTACATTTACGTCTTCAACACCTGGTGGTACATGGAGTTCTGCTAATCCACTTATTGCTACGGTTAACGCTACAAACGGTCAAGTTACTGGCGTAAGTAGTGGCGTAGTTTCTATCGATTATACTCTTCCAGCAGCTGGGGGTTGTGGTCCTGTAACTTTTTCAAGACCGCTTACTGTTAGCAACCTGCCATCACCGGGTACACTATCCGGAATTAATTCTATTTGTGTTGGCGGTACCTCTACTTTTGTTTCGACGGTATCCGGCGGAATTTATACCTCTTCAAATGTCAGTGTGGCAACTGTTGATGCTGCTACAGGAGTAATCACTGGAATTTCATCTGGAATTTCTATAATTAAGTACGAGATACCAGCTACGGCAGGTTGTTCAAGCACTAATATCACAAGACAAATTACTGTTAATGCTAATGTTGTTCCTACTTTTGCACCTATTGCATCAATTTGCTCTGGCAATCCAGTGGCACCTTTACCGTTAACTTCAACCAATGGAATTACAGGAACTTGGGATCTCCCTGTCGATAATACAACAACAACGACGTACACCTTTACTCCAACTGCTGGACTTTGTGCGACAACAACGCAATTAACGATTATCGTAAATCAACCGGTTACACCATTATTTAGTTTGGGCACAACGGTTTGTCAAGGAGACACACCACCAATATTACCTACTTTGTCAGATAATATACCACCGATAACTGGAACATGGAATACAGTAACAATTAACACTACCAATCTGGGTACTACAACCTATACATTTACGCCAACCGCAGGACAATGTGTAACAACTTTACCAACAACATTATCAGTGACTGTACTACTAGTAATAACCCCTGATTTTTTACCGATTGCCCCATTTTGCGATGGTTTTCCTGCGCCGATTCTATTACCGACTTCACCTAACGGAATCACAGGAACTTGGAATCCGTCTACCATTAGTAATTTTATTTCCTCTCCATACGTTTTTACTCCAACAGCAGGTCAATGTGCCTTGAGTCAAACACTGAATGTTACAATTATTCCTCGAACTGTTCCTGATTTTGCAACGGTAGTCCCATTTTGTAAGAATACCGTAGTTCCTGTTTTGCCTTTGACCTCACTTAATGGAATTCCAGGAACATGGTCACCCGCGATTGTAGATAATACAGTTAGTGGAATTTTCCCGTATCTCTTTACTCCGGATCCAACAGAATGTGCTACTACATACACTTTATTTGTCGAAGTAACTGAACCTATTTTTCCTGGTTTTCCAGATTTAGCATTCTGTAACGGAGGTGTAGTACCGCCTTTACCTGCAATTTCACCAAATGGGATTAGCGGAACTTGGTCACCTACAACAATCGACAATACAATAGATGGAACTTATGTATTCACCCCATTAGTTGGAGAGTGCGCAATCCCACAGACCTTAAATGTGACTATAAACCAGTATACATTGGTTGGGGTCGAAGGTATTGTAACTAGTTATTTTGAAGACAATCAAGTTATTACCATTCTTGCAACCGATGCAGGAAATTATTTATACCAACTGGATTTTGGGCCACTACAAGAAAATAATGTTTTTCAGAATGTTAGCTCAGGCATTCATACAATTAAAGTGGTCGATGCAAACGGTTGTTCCAGTCCACTGACTAAAGAAGTAATGGTTATCAATTATCCTAAGTTCTTTACGCCTAATGAAGATGGCTATAACGACAAGTGGAATATTTCCGGATTAGCCGATCAGTTAAATTCTAAGATATTTATCTACGATAGATATGGTAAACTTTTAAAGCAAATAAGACCGCGAGGAAATGGATGGGACGGAACGTATAATGGACAAGCATTACCAGCTGATGATTATTGGTTTGTTGTAGAATATGAAGAAAATGGTGGTGCAAAAGAATTTAAAGCACACTTTTCCTTGAAGCGATAAGACTAGTTAAAACATAGACAAAAAAATAAACCACGAGATATATCGTGGTTTATTTTTTTATTGACTAAGAGATTTTGTTATTTACAGTAGGTGTTTATTTCCACAATTACGCTACTGCCGTCAAATTTGCCTGTCCATAAATGATGTCATTATAGTACTGTGCAAGATCATAAAAAAGATCTCTTTCCTGACATGCAGGCTCTTGCGTACATTGAGAAATTACAGCCATAAAATTATTTAATCTTACTTCTTCCTTATCAAGATCTTGAATGCTCTGATGAAGAATTTCAATAATTTTTCCCGCAAAAACAATTCGGTGATTTAATCTTTCTGATATTAAAAGATTGAGGGCTAGGTTAGTAATGCTTTGATTCATTGGGGTAGGTTTATTGTTAAGACTAATATTTTCAGCTAATGGATATTGAATAAACTTGCCTACCATAAATTTTCGATGAACTGATGAATAACTC
>CALPOS020000120.1 GCA_943325255.2 Sphingobacterium thalpophilum | reverse complement strand
GGTTATAAACTAGTTGAAACGCCATATTTAGGTATGGAACATCAAAGTGCGGTAGCTTACGGCAATAAATACCAGAATGGTTATTTGGGTAGCGACTTATCTGGAACAGGACACGGCTTACTGTTCGACTTTATAATTATTCATGAAAGTGGTCACGAATGGTTTGGGAATAGTATAACATCGAAAGATATCGCCGATATGTGGATTCACGAAGGTTTTACATGTTATTCAGAAAGTGTTTACTTGGAATGCGAGTTTGGAAATGAGAACGCACAACAATATATCAATGGCTTAAGACGAAATATTCGAAATGATAAACCTATTATTGGAAAATATGGCGTTGGCAACGAAGGATCAAGCGATATGTATTACAAGGGTGCGTTGATGATTAATACTATTCGATCTGTGATTGACAACGATGAAAAATGGTGGACCATGTTATTGAAATTTGCTACAACCTTAAAACATAAAATTATCGACACTAAAACTGTTGTTGATTTTTTTAATGAAGAAAGTGGTTTCAATCTCACTCCTATTTTTGATCAGTATTTAAGACATACTGATATCCCTACTTTTGAATATAGATTTCGCAAAAAAAGTCTGGAATTCCGATGGAAAGCAGATGTTACAAATTTTCATATGCCAATAGACTTGATGGTTAATGGCAAAAAGACAAGAGTTTATCCAAACACAACATGGCAAAAATTGAACATTAAGTCGGCCAATCCTGCTGATGTTGAAGTTTTAAAAAATCAATTCTATGTGAATACACTGAACGTTAAAAAAGCGAACTAATTGAGTGCCGTTATGAGTTATTTTAGTAATGAAATTGTTTCTTTCCTCAATATTTTTCCGTTTTCAGTTTCTTTAAATTTAGAAATGAAATGAACTTCTTTCGGTTTTTCGTATTTATCGAAGTCGCAGTATACGGACTCATCAATTTCTATCTTTTCTCCTTCAATAATCAAGATTAATTTTTCGCCCAACTCATCGTCTTTCCTGCCCGCAACAAAATATCGACCAGAAATTTTTCCCGCTAACTTCTTTTCAATTTGTTCTGGAATTAATTTTATTCCACCGCTATTGACAATATTGTCATATCGACCAAGAAATACAAATTGGTTTTCATTGACCAACTCTACCAAATCATTAGTAACTATTACATCTTCTGATATTCTTGGTGCATGAATGACTAAACAATTTCGATCATCATAAGATATGGTGACATTAGGTAAAACCGTAAAGGAAGTTGCTCCTACCTCCTTGGCTGCAATATGAGTAATCGTTTCTGTCATCCCATAAGTTTCATAAACTTTAGTCGGCAATTTTTTCAATTCTTGTTCCAGAGATTTACTAATCATCGAACCACCAATGATCATTTTCTTTACTTTCTTTAATTCCTTTAAAGAGTGTTTGGCCTGCAGAGGAACCATCGCAACAAAATCGTATTCCGTTTCATTATGATATAGTGGCGTTGATGTTGGTGCTACAAAATCCATTTCTAAGCCTAGAATAAACGCGCGAATAAACATCAATTTTCCGGCAATGTACTTTACGGGTAAACACTGTAGTGCTTTTTGACCAGGAGAAATATCAAAGAAATCCCCTGTTGCAATGGCCGACTCAACCATCGCATTCTTCGAAATACGCACTGTTTTTGGAACTCCGGTTGATCCCGACGTTTGCATATCAATATAGGAATTGTCGTCAAACCAATCTAAAAGGAAATTACCCACCGGTTTTTCAAAATCTTCACCTTCTTTAATAAAACTATAGGCTACTCGACACAAATCTTCTTTATTCAAGTGGAAACCATCTAACTTAAAACTATTATGTACGTTGTGATACGTCGGATTGCTCATATGATTATTCTATTTGTTTGTATTATTCAATATTAATTTTCCCGGTTAATTTTTCCTTCCAATCCTGCCAGTGGTATTTTTTACTAAAGATAATTAGAAGTACGGGATATATAATTACGACAGGCAAAATTATATCAAAACCAGCGGATGGCTCCGAAAGATCTTTCAAAATGGAATTCGTCTGAAATACGGTCCAATCTGTCGTCACCAACAAAGCACCAATCAGATTATTTGCGGCGTGAAATCCGATGGCCAATTCCATTCCTTCATCCATCAAAGTGATCATCCCTAAAAACAAGCCGGTTCCTATATAATAGACCAAAATGATATAACCTATTTTGCTGACTTCGGGATTGAAAATATGCATCGTACCAAATATCAATGAGGTCATCAACAATGGAAACCATTTATTCATCGACAAATTTGCAAATCCCTGCATCAAATAACCTCTGAAAACCAACTCTTCGCAAGTGGTCTGAATCGGAATCATCAGTACGGCAATCACCGCTAAAATCAAAAATGGAATGGGTTGAAATTGTACCACAAAATCCTGTGGACTTGAGTAATACAATGCCAGCGTTGAGATAATCGTAATTGCTGTCCAAAGTAAAAAAGAGACCCAGATTCTATTCCAATCGACTTTTTTCCTTGAACTAATAATGGTCAACAATGACTGCTGGTGTAGGTATTTATTGACGGCAAAAACACCGATAATGGCAAAGACAAATGAAATTAGAATCAAAAAAAGTGTGCTATTTGAATCAAATACTTTCATGATATCATCCTGATTTTCTGGAATGCCTTTGCCCTTAGCAAATGATTTTGCTATGACAGCAAGCAACAAGGGAATTTGTCCAATTGTCGATGCAACAACAATAATTATCGAGCCAACGATGTATTTCCAAAATCTATTTTCACTCGAAATTCCTTGTTCAATAAACATTTTCAGTCATTTAACGATTAGACAACCGGCTTGAAGGTTTTGAGCAATTTAGTCAATTTTTAATTTATAAATCAATTCCTTTGCAAAAAAAAGTAGTAATGATTACCATTTTTCATAATCCTCGATGTGGGAAATCTAGAGATTGTTTGACGTTTCTAAATCAATCCCAAGAAGACGTAAACGTCATCAACTATTTACTCCATCCGCCAACTTTTGACGAGCTCAACAAAATCATAAAAATGCTCGACATCAAACCAATCGAGTTGGTGCGAAAAAAAGAAACCATTTGGATTGCAGATTATAAGAACAAATCGCTCTCGAATGACGAAATTATTGAAGCAATGGTCTTACATCCCATCTTAATTGAGAGGCCGATTGTAATTCGCAACGGTAAAGCGATAATAGCAAGGCCTCTGGAAAAAGTACACGCAATTCTACAACTAATTTGATATTCTTAACTAAAGATTGGGATTGGTTTACGTAACCAATCTTTACATTTGCATCTTAATTTTTCTTTATGACAATTCGAATATACTTCTCTACAATATTTCTTCTGCTACTATCACTTTCTAGCATAGGTCAAAATAAATCGGATTTTCCAAAAATAAAAGTCACTGGAATCATCATCGATAAAGAGAGTCAAAAACCCTTAGAATATGCGACAATAACCTTCACGCATACAAGGTTTCCCAAAATTGTTGGCGGTGGAATTACCAATAGTAAAGGTGAATTTGAAGCATCTATTCCTGCAGGAATCTATACTATTAAAGCCGATTTCATTTCATTCAAATCCTTTACAATTACGGAAAGAACTTTGACCGCCAATACTACTTTAGAGACAATAACCTTAGAAGAAGATTTTACCCAATTAAAAGAAGTTAGTGTCCGTGCAGAAAAAACCAATATTGATATCAAATTAGATAAGAAAGTCTATAATGTTGGTCAAGATCTCATCGTTAAAGGCGGAACGGTTAGTGATGTTCTCGATAATATTCCATCTGTACAAGTCGATGTAGAAGGCAAAGTGAGCCTACGAGGCAACGAAAATGTAACCATCCTCATCGACGGAAAGCCTTCCAACGCTGTCAATATTGCAGAAGCATTGCGAATTATTCCGGCGGATAATATTGATAAAGTCGAAGTAATTACCAACCCATCCGCGCGATACGACGCAGAAGGCGGTGGTGGAATCTTAAACATCATACTCAAAAAAGGTAAAAATCAAGGTTTCAACGGTAGTATCATTGTTTCTGTTGGTGAACCCGAAAATACAGGAGTTTCAGGAAATTTCAATATCAAAAATGAAAAGTCAAATTTTTTCACTACTTTGGGATATGCCAAGAGAGACGGTCCGGGAAATTTTAAAATCGACCAAGAAAATTTCGATAGTGATAGAAACCTAATTTCCTATGTCGAGGAACGCCGCAAGAATAATCGGTACAGCGAAGGATTTAACGGTAATTTCGGAATGGAAATCTATATCGACAAGTCATCATCATGGACAAACATGCTTTCAATTCGAAAAAATAAGGGCGGCAACCCAGAGAATGTAATCTATTCGATCTTCTCACCTACTTTACCTTTCGAACAAAGACAGCGGTTTAATGATGTGTATCGAACCAACCAAAACGCCGAGTACACTTCAAATTACATTAAAAGATTCAAAAGAGACGGACACAAACTCACCATCGATAGCGCGTTTTCTGTTGATACAGATAATGATAGTTCTACCATCTACGGGAATCAAATTCAACCCACTGAAGCTTTCATATCCTCGGAAAGAACCACCAACAAGCAAAAACAAAGTAGAAATCTCATTCAATCAGATTATGTATTGCCATTTGGCAAGAAAAGTCAATTTGAATTGGGCGTACGAGGCAATTATCTGACATTATTATCAGACTTTAAAGTGGAAGAAGATTTGCTCGGTAACAATAATTTTACCGTCAATCCAAATTTTACGAATATCCTAGAATATAAAGAAAATGTCACAGCAGCATACACGCAAATCGGTTCCAAATTCGGGAAATTCTCAATCCTTACCGGTTTGCGATTTGAAAATTCTAATATTCAAATCAATCAATTGACCCTGCAAGATTTCACCACCAAAAATTACAACAATCTTTTTCCAAGTGCTTTCCTGACCTACGAAGTAAACGAAACGACTAACGTTTCCGTAAATTACAGCAAGCGCATCAACCGACCTCGTGACCGGTTTATTAATCCGTTTTCCTCGTATTCTAGCAACGTCAACTTTTTTATCGGAAACCCCGACTTAGATCCAGCGCTCAGCGATTCTTATGACCTTGGATTCTTAAAGAAATGGAAGCAAGTTACTTTAAGCACCTCCGTCTACTTCAATCAGACCAGAGGTTCATTTCAAATTGTACGAAAAGAAACGGGTAATTTTGTAGATGGTATTCCCGTGATTTTTAACACGCCATTTAACCTAGCCATCGATGACAAAATTGGTTTTGAGTTTACCTTGAATTATTCGCCTTATAAATGGTGGCGACTCAACGGAAACTTCAATTATTTCAATAATAAAACCGATGGCAGTTATTCATATACAAACTTCGACAATGAAATAAAGACCATTGACTTCGATAATACGGCGTCAAGTTGGTTCACACGATTAACGTCAAAAGTGTCTTTCCCATACAAAATCGATTTTCAAGTCAATGGCACGTATAATGCACCACAAAAAACAGCGCAGGGAAAAACAATTGGCGTTGGTTCGATGAACTTAGCGTTGAGCAAAGATGTACTGAAGGACAAAGGAACGATTGCTTTTAATGTGAGCGATGTTTTTAATTCAAGAAAACGAATCATGGACTTGAACCTCCCAAACGTCAATTCCTATAGTGAAATGCAGTGGCGTGAAAGACAAATCACCTTATCGTTTACGTATCGTTTCAACAAACAAAAATCGGAGCGAGAAAAACCAAAACGTGAAGAAGGAAGTGAAGATTTCCAAGGATAAAAAAAAGGAACTCAATTGAGTTCCTTTTTTCTGCTCTAAACTAGTTAGATGCTGCTTTTTTAGCTTTTTTCTCTTTGTACATTTCCCATAAGAAGCCGCCAACCCAATATTGAACGAAAGCGACTAAGAAAAACATCAACCAAAATCCTATGGTTAGGACGGTTAAGAATAATAAAAAGCCTAAATACTGTGAAAAATCAAACATGTTTTCCGGAATTTTTTTGATTTATACGCAAATGTAAGTGTATTATTTTTTCTTACCAATTAATTCCAAATCAATTTTTATAAAATAGTATTTATACGTAATTTTGGACAGCTTTTTAGGAGCTAATTGCTTACGCCCGTTCGCCCTTTTAGGAGCTCGGGTCCCGCTATTCGCTGCAATCTTTTTTATTGCTTTTGTCATCCCGAGCGCAGTCGAGGGACTTTTTCTTAAGCAAAAAAAAAGGATTTCCGCTGCTATCGGGGCTAGGGTTTTCCGTAAACCCAGAACCGCGTGAGGGATTGAGCAATTGTCTGAGCTCTTTTTTCGCTGGCGTTCAGCGAAAAAAAGCGAGTGCGAAAGCCCGACCCTTGTGGTCACGCCCAAACGAATAACCAGTTAACCAATTAGACGATTTCACGATTAAACAAATAAACGATTAACCACATAAACAACAACAATGGAATACAGAATTGAAAAAGACACCATGGGTGAAGTTGTTTCTAGATCGCTCGGTTTGCGCGCCCCAATATTTATCGGCTGGGACTTTTACTTCACCCATGGTGTCTTTTTCAATTCTGTATTCCATTGTTGT
>CALPOS020000119.1 GCA_943325255.2 Sphingobacterium thalpophilum | reverse complement strand
TGGCACTAGAACAAAAAAACATCGAAAGTCGTCCATTATGGAAGCCCATGCATTTGCAACCGATTTTCTCCGCTTGTCCATACTACGGTAAAGATGTGGCGGCCCAATTATTCGAAAATGGACTGTGTTTGCCTTCGGGATCGAATTTGAATGATTCGGACCGAACCAGAATCAAAAATGAATTTGATATTTTTTTTCGATAATTTAGAGCGATAATGGGTTGTTTCTATTATAAAATGTTATTTTTATCATAAATATTGAGAGTCAAAAATGAATAATTCTATTTTTAAAATAATAAAAAATAGCGTTTTTGGGAAACGTTTCCAGAATCTTGGGTACTTGCCAAGATGGATTATTTTTGCCATCGATGTTTTTATTGTGTTTTTGTCGAGTATTATTACCTACTTCATTGTTTATAGCCTGTCCAAACTTCACTATAATTATTTTGGCATGGCTACCCGTTATGGATTGATCATCCTGATTAACGCAATTTTCTTTCTAATTTATCGAACATATGCCGGCATCATAAGGCATTCTACCTTTATTGATGGAGTGAAACTGCTGATATCAACAACCACCTCCTATATTTTTTTATTAATTATCAATTTTTCCTGCAAGATATTTTTTAACAAAATTATTTTCGTCACCACGGGTTTATTTATAAGCTACGTATTGTCCTTTTTGTTGCTTTTTTTGTTTCGTATTCTGATCAAATATATTTTTGAGAAATACATGCATGTTGAGGATAAGAAGAAACTAATAAACGCAGTGATTTATGGTTCAGATGCTAATGCTATTTCGGTTGCGAACGCTTTAAAAACGGAAGCGCCGAGTAGGTTTAAGTTGCGTGGATTTATAGACAAATTCAATCAAAATAAGACGTCAAAGAGTATTCTAAATTTGCCGATAATAAATCAGAATAAGAAAATTTCGGTAATTCTTCGATCATTAAAAGCCGATGCGTTGATTATTGCTGAAAAGAGTTTGAGCAAAGAAGAAACTATTTCAATTGTTGAAGAATGTCTAGAGTTTAACTTTAAAGTATTCACTGTTCCGCTCATTACAGATTGGGAAGACGAAAAGCAAATCTCTAATAAAGTTAAAAGTTTCGAAATTGAAGACTTATTAGATCGAAAACCAATTGTTTTAGATACGAAAGCCATTTCAAGCCAACTAGAGGGAAAAGTAGTGATGATTACAGGAGCAGCGGGTTCCATTGGCAGTGAAATCACGCGCCAATTGTTATCTTTTAAGCCAAGGAAGCTCATTATTCTCGACCAAGCGGAAACTCCTTTACATAATTTGAGCCTTGAGATCAAGCCAATTATCAACAAAGTGATTTTGCGTTCTGTACTTGCAGATGTTAGGAATATTGATGCCCTTGAAAGAGTATTTGAGAAGTATCATCCGGATGTGGTTTATCATGCTGCAGCTTATAAGCATGTTCCTTTGATGGAGGAAAATCCATCGCAGGCTGTTTACACCAATGTCTTAGGGACAAAAAATCTTGCCGACTTATCATTGAAATATGGGACGGAAAGCTTCGTTATGGTTTCTACTGATAAGGCAGTAAATCCTAGTAGTGTAATGGGGGCAAGCAAGCGCATAGCAGAAAAGTACGTTCAGACTTTGAATGACGGCGCTAATGCTGCAACCAAAACTAAGAATACGAAGTTCATAACAACACGTTTTGGAAATGTATTGGGTTCCAATGGCTCCATCGTACCCTTATTTTCTAAACAAATTTTAGAAGGTGGCCCTTTGACGATTACGCATCCAGACATTATTCGGTACTTTATGACGATTCCGGAAGCGTGTCAACTTGTTTTGGAGGCAGGCGCAATGGGCGTGGGAGGTGAGATTTTCATCTTCGATATGGGTCAGCCCGTAAAGATTATTGACTTAGCAAAAAAAATGATTCGATTAGCTGGATTTGTGCCTTATAAGGATATAGACATAAAAATTATTGGATTGCGTCCGGGAGAAAAGTTATACGAAGAATTGTTGAACGATTCTTCAAAAACGCTCGCCACGCATCATGACAAAATCATGATTGCACAAGAAATACAAGAAGATTACAATGAAATTCAGAACAGTACATTAAAGCTCCTCGATAGTGTTGAAAGGAGTTCCAACGAAGAAATTGTATTGGCTATGAAAAAAATTGTACCAGAATTCAAAAGTATGAATTCTGTATTTGAAACCCTTGATGTTTAATCATTTATAAAAAGCAATTACATAACAGATTTTAAACCTTAAGAACTATATTTGCAAGATTCAATTATAAACTATGAAATTTTCAACTAAAGCCGCCTGTTTATCTTTAATTACCTCACTTTTTCTTTTCTCCTGTGCTTCTAAAAAGAAAATTGTTTACTTACAAGATATTGACAATCAGAAGAGTTATGATGCATCGCTAAGATATGAACCTACGTTGCAGCCAGATGATTTGCTCAATGTGATTGTCAGTGCTGAAAATCCAGAGGTAACTGTGCCATTTAACTTACCACAGATACAAGGAAATTATCAGTTAAACGAAAATCAAAGTAATATTAAAACGTATTTAATTGATAATGATGGTTTTATTGAGTTTCCGGTGGTTGGAAGACTAAAGTTAGGAGGTTTGACAAGAACACAAGCTATCAATGCACTTTCGGAAAAAGTTTCCTTTTATATCAAAAATCCTAGTATCAATTTACGTATTTTAAACTACAAAATTTCAATACTTGGGCATGTTGTAAAGCCAGGTTCTTATACGATTCCTAGTGAGCGGATTACCTTATTAGAAGCTTTAAGCCTTGCAGGTGATTTAACTATTTATGGAAAACGAAATAACATATTAGTGATTCACGAGGAAGAGGGAAAGAAGACTTACAATAGAGTTGATTTAACGAAGGTTGACATTCTAAATTTAGAGCATTACTATTTATCACAGAATGACGTGATTTATGTAGAGCCGAATAAAACTGCGGTTAATAGTTCAAGCGTCGGACCTAACACAGGTTTGTATCTTTCCGGCTTAACCGTTTTGCTTTCCTTAATATTAGTACTAAAAAGTTAAAAGAAAATAATGGAAGATAGTCCCTCAAATTTTAATGAAAAAAATGAAGATCCATTCGATTTTCATGAAGTAGTCGAAAGATATGTATCACAATGGAAATGGTTTGCCTTTGGCATTTTTGTTTGTCTGGTAGTAGCCACCTTGTATTTGCGATATGCAGTACCAATTTATAGTGCCACCGCGAGCATCTTAGTTCGAGATGATAAAAAAGGGGGATTGCAATCTCAAATGAACGCTTTCTCTGACTTGGGAATTATGTCTGGCGTTAAGAATAATGTTGATAATGAAATTGAAGTTATTCGTTCGAGAAGTATGATTGGTACAGCGATTAAAAAAGCAGGATTAAATGTTTATTATCATACAGTCGGAAGGGTAAAAGCGGCTGAACTATATAAAAGTAGTCCAATAGAATTTTCGTTTTACGATACGAGTGATAGTTTTTATGACAACGAAAAGTCGTTTAGACTCATTTTTATTGACAATACAACGTTTGAATTGTTTTCGGCAGATTTGAAAAGTCTCGGTAAGTATAAGTATGGTGCGATTATTAATTTGGATGATTCTAGATTGGTAGTTAGCAAAAAGCCTAGTGCGTATTCTCTGCATAATAAAAAGTATCCTGTCGATATTACGTTTAGCCGTCTTGATGATGCTATTGGCGGTTTTAGAGGAAGATTAGTTGTGCTATCCTTGAGCAAGAATTCTAGTATAGTATCCTTGTCAATAAATGATGCAGTTAAGGAGAAAGGAGAAGATTTTTTGGATACACTAATTCAAGTCTATAATCAAGACGCGATAACGGACAAAAAATTTATTTCTGAGAATACCTTAAACTTTATTCAAGATCGTCTAAAAATTATCAGTTCTGAATTAGGAGATGTAGAAAAAGATGCGGAAATTTTTAAAAAATCTTATGATGTTACTGATATTGGTGAGCAGTCTAAGATATATCTTAATAATTCCGTCGATTTTAGTAAGAACCTTATCGAGACGGAAACGCAAATAAAGGTAGTTTCGGAAATGCTCAGTTTTATGAAATCGAAAGGGAAATGGGATCTTGTTCCCAATAATTTGATTTCTACCGCGGACGGAAAAGATGCGTCTAATTTTATAACGCAATTCAATGATTATGTCATTCAAAGAAATAGGATTGTAAAAGATGGTACAAGGAATAATTCTATTGTAATTAATCTTGAAGAGAAAATAGATGATTTAAGCGAAAATGTTTCTGCTAGTCTAAAAAGAACGCTAGCCTCTTTGAATATTAGAAAGAAGGATCTTGAAAAGCAGGATAATGTTATTAAAAGAAGAATTTCTGAGTTGCCAACACAAGAAAGGGAATTTAGAATCTTAGCTAGACAACAGCAAATCAAAGAGTCTTTGTATCTGTATTTATTACAAAAAAGAGAAGAAACAGCTATATCATTGGCAGTTACAGAGCCCATTTCAAAAATTGTAGATACTGCATTTTCCTCAGACTACCCAATTTCGCCAAAACGCAATATTGTATTCTTGCTTGCTATTATGGTCGGCTTAATTGTGCCATTTTCTGTTATTTACATTAAAAATTTATTTGATAATAAAATAAAATCTAGACAAGATCTTGAAGGTAAAATATCCGCTCCATTTTTAGGCGACATCCCGCATTCGGAAAGTCACGATGTGCTTATCAATGCGAATAGTAAAACTAGTTCGGCAGAAGCGGTTAGGATTATTAGAACAAATTTAGAATTTTTAGCCAATAAAATTCCAGAAAATCTTTGCAAAACCATTTTTGTCACATCCACCGTACCGAAAGAAGGAAAGACCTTTGTGGCAGTAAATTTGGCCAGTACCATTGCACTTTCGGGTAAAAAAGTTTTGTTGGTAGGCTTGGACATTAGGAACCCCAAGATTGATCGTTATTTGCAGTTACCGGCGCAAGGGTTGACAAATTTCTTGTCGAAAAACAACGAAAACATCAATGACTACGTAGTAAAGATTGATAACTATGATAGTTTTTTCGTGTTGCCGTCTGGCGTTGTGGCACCAAATCCAGCGGATTTATTAATGAACGGGAAGATTGAAAAAATGTTTGATGATCTGAAAAAGGAGTATGATTACATTATCGTCGATACTGCTCCGGTTAGTGTGGTGACTGATACGTTGTTGGTGTCGCAATATGCCGATATCTTTATCTACGTTGTTCGCGCTAATCATATTGATAAACGTCAAATAAAAGCAATAGACGACTTACATCGTCAAAAGCGCTTACCAAATATGTCGATATTATTGAATGATACTCGATGGAAAAAACCTTATGGCTATGGGTATGGGTATGGGTATGGGTATGGGTATGGGTATGGGTATGGGTATGGGTATGGAGCAGACCAAGAAGTCGAGAAAAAACCTTGGTACAAATGGTTTAGCAAGTAATCAAAACTTAAAGAATTGGTTGTTTTCAATTGCTTTTTTTAAAGGGCTAACGTTACCTACTAGTATCTTATTTGAAAAAGATTCAATATGCTTTGCGTGATGCACATCCGATCCTACGAAATCAATTAGTCCTTTTTTTAGCAGTAATTCGCAGGATTTTGTTGCCTGAATTCCATAGTAGCCAACGGTCGATAATAGATTGAGTTGAAACAGACAGCCTGCATTTTTCAGTTTTGTAAACTCATTAAGATTGGAATTGTAAAAAGGGTAACGCTCTGGATGAGCCAAAATTGGACGATATCCTGCAATTTGTAATTCAAATAGAATATCATACAGCTGAATCGGCGGGTTTATGTAAGAAAGCTCAACCAAAATATAATTATCCTTCAGTGTTGCCAAAGGTTCATTTTGAAAAAGATTCACAAAATACGGGTCAATCATGTATTCTGCGCCAAATTTTATTGATGTGTCCTTTGCTAAAGCGGGCAAAGTGTCGTTATACTTTTGTTGAATGATAGCTTTAGTATTATCCCAAACCGTAGTATAAATATGTGGAGTAGTGATGAATTGCTTACAACCCATTTTTTGTAATTCAGTAATTAGAAACAAAGTGTCTTCAATAACCACTGCGCCATCATCTATACCAGGCAATAAATGACTATGAATATCGACGTAATCGGATGGAATCAGATCTTTAAGAACAGCATTTTTTTTAAGGAAGTGAAACATATTTATTTTGAGAATAACTTAAAAAATAGTTTCACAAATATAGTCACATTTTATTATGTTTTGAGTTTAGTCATGTTAACGTAAGGTGACTAAGAAAAGTAATTCAGTGACAGCTAAATATGTATATTTGCACCTCGAAATTTCGTTGTAATCAAATTGATGTGTAGACTTTTTAAAAGCTACATTTACCAGAATTGAAATCATAAAGAATGAAAGACACCATTCAGTCTGAAGATTGGAATCTTGTTATCAAGGGGCACACCTCCTTATTCGACTTAAAATTTAATGACGTGTGGCGGTACCGCGATTTATTGTGGATGTTTGTTAAACGTGATTTTGTAAGTTTCTACAAGCAAACGGTGTTAGGGCCATTATGGTTTTTTATACAGCCGCTCTTTACCACACTTGTCTTTACTTTTGTCTTTGGTAACCTTGCAAAAATT
>CALPOS020000118.1 GCA_943325255.2 Sphingobacterium thalpophilum | reverse complement strand
TGATTGATTGGTAGATCAACGCATCAAAATCGACGATATCGAGTTGATTCAAATCAATAAATTGCTTCCAATACGCTTCGTCTTGAATTAATCCATGTTTGAGCATTTCCGCTAAACCAGAGCGCATTTCGTTTTTCGGTAATGTTTCGAGATAGGTCGAATCGATGATAATCATTTTCGGCACATTGATTACGCCAATTTGATTTTTCAAGTTGCCGAGATCGATACCATTTTTACCTCCAACTGACGCGTCAACCATGGCAAGAAGCGTGGTTGGAACATGAATAAAATCGATGCCTCTTTTAAAAGTCGAAGCGACAAATCCACCCAAATCAGTTACGACGCCACCGCCTAAATTGATAATAACGCTTTTTCTATCTGCCCCGAGTTCCGTCAGTGCTTCCCAAATTTGCACACAAATTTCTATGTTTTTTGAACTTTCACCCGAATCGAATTCGATGACTTCAATTGAAATGTCTGTGGCTAAATAGGGCAAAAATTGTGGCAAACAACATTCATTGGAGTGACTGTCAACGAGCACAAAAATGGAAGAATACTTTTCTTTTTGTAGTTTTTGGTTTAGTGCTTCATAACCAGATTCGGAAAAGAAAATAGAGTAGCCATTGGCTTGAATGGTTTGCATCATGGTTTTTGAAAGTATTTGGCAAAATAAGGGATTTTTTCTCGAATAGTCTTTATTTTTTGTGGTTCAATTTTATGAAAATTTTTTGATTCTTGTCTGGATAAAAGGCTAATTTTGTTGAACTTTATTTCAAAATAAATAAACAGAAAAATGTAATGCCAAAACAGCGAGAACTGAGTGACATAGAGATCGATCGAATTATTGAAATGGCTTGGGAAGACCGAACGCCTTTTGATGCAATCAGATTTCAATTTGGTCTCTTAGAGTCGGATGTAAAAGTTTTAATGAAAAAAGAACTAAAGTTCAGCAGTTATAAATTATGGCGGAAGCGTGTTGAAAATTGCAAAACGAAACATGCTGCAACAAGAGTTGACGGAATTGATCGATTCAAATGCAAATTGCAAAGAGCCATATCGAATAACAAAATTTCAAAGCGATAGAAAGAATATTTAAAAGGTAAAATCAAAATGACAAACGAAATTCCTGACAACGTAGTGTACTCTGATGAAAAAGGTTACCATGCCAGTTTATTGCCTTACGCATCGAGTGTTGGGGCGCCTGTTATAAAAGTTGATGATGTTGTTTCGTGGAAAAGTCGTGGCATCAGTAATGTGAATAAGGAGTTTGAAAATAAGTTCAATGAGCTTAAAGTTCAATATCAAAATCTAATGCAGGAATACGAATGGAATGAGCTGGTCTATAGTTCTAAATTTTCATTTGAACCCGTAATCGGTGAGATTTATCATTTGTATCGAGGGGAAGATGGTATTAATTTTCTTTCTCTAATTTCTCCACTGGAATGGAATAAAGAACATATCGGAACTTTTAAGTTGAACAGCGACAAAAAATGGGTTTCGTTACTTTAAAAAAATACATCTCAAATTCATTTACGCTCCTTACTAATGCAAAAACAAATCACTTTCGACACCATAATGACCATGGAAAAGCAGGAACGCGTTCATTTTGTGAATAGCATAGCGGGCTTTAAGAGTGTCTGTCTAATCGGGACACAAAATAATTTGAATCAAACCAATTTGGCTATTGTGAGTTCTCTCATTCACATTGGTAGCAATCCTCCACTGTTGGGAATTATTTTTCGTCCTGGTGCGGTTGAGCGTCATTCTCTAGAAAATATTTTGTTGACGAAATTTTTTACAGTCAATCATATTAATGAATCAATTTACAGACAAGCCCATCAGACTTCGGCTAGGTATGATAGAGCCATTTCAGAATTTGATGCGACTGGATTGACTGTGGAACACAAGAATGATTTTTTTGCACCATTTGTAGCGGAAAGTCAAGTGCAAATTGCTATGGAATTCAAGGAGAAAGTTGATCTTACTATCAATAATACCGTTTTGGTCATTGGTGAAGTCAAAGCGGTGTACTTTCCGTCGGATTGTCTTGAAGAAGATGGATTCCTAAATATAGAGAAAGCAGCATCGATTACCTGTTCTGGTTTGGATAGCTATCACAAAACGGTTCACTTGGATCGATTGAGTTATGCAAAACCCGACAAAACACTAACATCCATCAAAATAAATTGAGTAAAAAAGCTGTCAATATTGTTTGGTTTAAACGTGATTTACGTTTTTTAGATCATGAACCACTCTATTGGGCACAACAAGAAAATCTAACCATTTTATTGCTGTATTTTTTTGAGCCGTCAGTGATGAATTATGATGATTCTGATAACCGTCATTGGCGTTTTATTTATGAGTCGATAGCAGACATGCAAGCAAAATTGGACGGAATTGGAGCGAAGATTTATTTTTTTCAAAATGAAGTCAAAACTGTTTTTGAGGAATTGGTTCAAATTTATGACGTGAAGTCCGTTTTTTCCCACCAAGAAATAGGTAATAAAGTGACCTACGATCGCGATATAGAGATGGATATTTTCTTTCAGGAATGTAATATAGATTGGGAACAATTTCAAATGCATGGTGTCATTCGGAAACTTAAATCGAGAAGTGATTGGGACAAAAGATGGGAATCTGTAATGCGCGCCGCGCCAAAAATAATAGATCTCAATTCACTAAAATTAGAGCGTTTAGATGCAAATTTTTATAATGCGGTAAAAGGTGAAAATCTAAGTAAAGAAATTACATCTCGAAACAAAAATTTTCAAGCAGGTGGAGAAAACTATGCGTGGCGATATTTAGATAGTTTCGTCAAAGAGCGATATGTCAACTACAGCAAACATATCTCGAAACCAAGTTTGAGTAGAAAAGGATGTAGTCGGTTGTCACCTTATTTGACGTACGGGAATATTAGCATGCGAATGATTTATCAGTATACAAATCAACATTATGAAAGTTCCAAAAACAAAAGAGCGATACTCAATTTTGTCTCAAGGTTGCATTGGCATTGTCATTTTATACAAAAGTTTGAAGACGAATGCCGAATGGAATTTGAAAATGTAAATCGAGCATACGATTCGTTGGTAAAACCCAAAAACGAAAGCTATATCAAAGCTTGGCAAGAAGGGAAAACGGGTATTCCGATTATTGATGCGTGTATGCGATGCGTTGTAGCTACTGGGTATCTCAATTTTAGAATGCGGGCGATGGTGGTTTCTTTTTTTACGTTCAATTTGTGGCAAGATTGGCGTGAATTGCATTTTTTAGCGCGACAGTTTTTAGATTACGAACCTGGAATTCACTATCCGCAATTACAGATGCAATCCGGGACGACTGGAATTAATACGATTCGAATTTACAGCCCCATTAAGAATTCTGAAGAACATGATCCTGAGGGTGTTTTTATCAAACAATGGATTCCAGAATTGGCAGAAATCCCAGTTAATTTGATTCATGAACCGTGGAAATTGAATCCTATCGAGCAACAATTTTATCACTGTGAAATTGGAAAAGATTATCCAAAGCCAATTGTCAATATAGAAGAAACAAGAAAATACGCCAGCGATATTGTCTGGAGTTTTCGCAAGAATGACGACGTTAGGGAAGAAGGAAGTCGAATTTTAAAAAAGCATGTCAATAGCTCGAAGCAGAAATTTAAATCTAATAAAACATCATAATGGCTACTTTTTTAAAAGCAAATTGGGAAAACATCATCATGGTCAATTACGAAATTGATCCAGAAATACTGTTGCCCTTTTTGCCCAAAGGTGTTGAACTCGATTTGTTTAATGGAAAAGCCTATGTGAGTTTAGTTGGTTTTATGTTCAAAAACACCAAAATATTCAAAATTCCGATTCCGTATTTCGGGAATTTTGAAGAAATTAATCTACGGTTTTATGTAAAGCGAAAAGAAGGAACGACAGTCAAACGTGGTGTTGTTTTTATCAACGAAACGATTCCCTATCGCATCGTGGCTTGGATGGCGAACAAATTATATAAAGAACATTATACCGTAGTACCAACCAAACATTTCATCCATCGATATTCAGAAAAACAGCAGGTAAAATTTGAATGGCTACTGGATAAAAAATGGAATCATATTTTGGTAGAGACTGAAGTAGCTTCAAAAGAAATGCGTCACAATTCTCTCGAGGAATTTATCTACGAACATTATTACGGTTACACCAAAGTGAATGAATGCACGACAGAAGAGTATCACTTGCAACATCCGAGTTGGAAAGTTTGTACTATGTTGAATTACAATATTAATTGTGATTTCATTGCCATGTATGGTTCTGCTTTTTCTGTGCTTAATAAAACTAAACCAACAGCGGTCTTTTTAGCGAAAGGTTCTTCTGTATCAGTAGATTGGAAAAGAAACAGATTGCATCTTACCAATGAAAGGAGTTAAAAAACAACATCTGCCGAATAAAATATGCGTGGTTTGCAACAAACCTTTTTCATGGCGAAAGAAATGGGAAAAAGTATGGGATGAAGTAAAGTACTGCAGTAATCAATGCAGAATGAATAAATTAAATGGCAACTAAAATTCTAAGATTAGTTCTGGGCGATCAACTCAACAGCCAGCATTACTGGTTTGAACGTGTTGATAGCGATGTAACTTATGTTCTGATGGAAGTCCGAACAGAAACAGATTATGCGATACATCACATTCAAAAAGTAGTCGGTTTTTTTGCCGCGATGCGTGCTTTTGCCACCGAATTAGCAGCTAATAATCATCAAGTTATTTACATAAAACTTAATGATGAAGACAATCAGCAGTCTTTTGACAAGAATATTCAGTGTCTAATTTCGAAATATTCGTTCAATCATTTTGAATATCAATTGCCTGACGAATATCGAGTAGATCAACAGTTGAAAAATCTCTGTCAATCTATAGCAGTAACAAGTGCTGCGGTTGATTCGGAACATTTTTTTACCACTAGGGAAGAATTGGGAAGTTTCTTTGAAGGTAAAAAATCATTTCTTTTAGAAAGTTTCTATCGTGCCTTACGAAAAAAGCATGATGTTTTGATGGAAGGTTTGCAACCGGTCACCGGACAATGGAATTACGACGGAGAGAATAGGAAAAAATTGCCCAAAAACCACAAACCAATTGAGCCATTAATATTTGATAATGATATTGCATCAATTGTTCGAGAACTAGAACAGACAGATATAAGAACAATTGGAAATATTGACGCAAGTCATTTTGTTTGGCCTATAAACAGAACCCAATCGTTGCAACTATTGGAGTTTTTCGTAACGGAATGTTTGCATCTCTTTGGTTCTTATCAAGATGCAATGACCCCAAACGAGTGGTCTTTATATCATTCCCGAATTTCATTTTCGATGAACGTAAAAATGATTTCACCACAAGAAGTAATCGAGAGTGCGATTAAAGAATGGCGTAAAAGACCGAATGAAATCGAATACAATCAATTGGAAGGTTTTGTGCGTCAAATCATTGGCTGGCGCGAATACATGAGAGGAATTTATTGGTTGAAAATGCCTGAATATGCTTCAATGAATTTTTTTGATAATCAGGAAAAATTACCTGAGTGGTTTTGGACAGGAAAAACGAAAATGAATTGTCTTAAAGATTCAATTAAACAATCGCTGCATTACGCTTATGCACATCACATCCAACGGTTGATGATTACAGGCAATTTTGCTTTGTTGGCAGGTGTTCATCCTGATGAAGTTGATGCGTGGTATCTAGGCATTTATATCGATGCTATCGAATGGGTTGAAATCACCAATACTCGCGGCATGAGTCAGTTTGCCGATGGTGGCATTGTTGGCACGAAACCTTATGTAAGTTCAGCCGCCTACATTGATAAAATGAGTCACTATTGTGGGAGTTGTTTTTATAATAAGACTTTAAAAACTGGTGAAAAATCGTGCCCATTCAACAGTTTATATTGGAATTTCTACGATAGAAATGAAGAAAAACTAAGTAAGAATCCAAGAATAGGCATGATGTATAATGTTTGGAGAAAAATGAAACCCGATGCCAAAGCGGCATTGTTGAAGCAAGCTAATTATTATTTGGAAAATATTAATGAATTATGAAACGTTCTATTGTTTGGTTTAAAACTGATTTACGACTTGAAGACAACGAAACGCTGGTAAAAGCCATTGCGCAAAGTGATGAAGTTATTCCCGTTTATTGTTTTGATGATGCTCATTTTGCAACTACTTCTTTTGGATTTAAGAAGACAGGTAGCATTAGAGCCCAGTTTTTACTGGAATCATTGCAGGATTTGGATAAAAACTTACGTGACCTAGGTTCTGGATTACTTATTCTCAGAGGAAAACCAGAAGTTGAAATTGCAAAAGTTGTAGAACAGTTCAAAGTGTCCAAAGTGTATGCAAAACGTGAAGTGGCGCAGGAAGAAAAGCAGTCTGAGAAAAAGGTAGTTGATAGCTTGTTTAAGTTGAGATGCGAGTTTGAATCATATAGTACAAGCACTTTGTATCATGCCGAGGATTTGCCTTTTTCAATAAAGGATATTCCGGATGTGTTTACCAATTTCAGAAAGAAAACGGAAAAGGATGCTGTTGTTAGGGATATTTTTGCGAAACCAGGAAAGATTAATTCACCTGAAATACCATCGGCAATCTGGCCGACACTGGAAGAATTAGG
>CALPOS020000117.1 GCA_943325255.2 Sphingobacterium thalpophilum | reverse complement strand
TGATTAAAGTCTTTGTTGCCTTAGTTTAGTGTTTCAAACTGAAAAACTTAGAAGAACAAGTTCTTTAGATCTAAATAGGTGAGCTTTAAGGCTCCTTTGATATTCAAGTTTTTTTCGTTATCAATTAGACGGCATCCATCATAGACGAAATAGTATTCGTTGTCGATTTTTTGCATATCTATATGGTGCATTCCTGCATTGAATTCCTTAATTTCAGTAGAAGGTTGAAGGAATAAGTTTTTAGTCTTTTTAATCTTATAATTACCATTTTTTGTAGCCACCTCATAGAGAGAGAGACCATATCCATAGCCATTTGTGCAATTTTGAATCGGCAGCAATAACTTATTTTTGTGTGGTATGAATCGTCCGCCGCAGCGCGCTTCGGAACCAATGATCATAATGGGGTCTTTATGCAATTTCCAAGAACCGAAAAGTGAGTCAGCTTCATACAAGTATAAGTGCAAAGATTTGTCGCAAACAGCCATGATATTTAGCGTGTCAGAGAGAAATATTGTTGGATCTACATATTCTTCATTTTTTATCAAGGTATCACAAACACTCCACTGAAAAGGAAACTTTTTCGCTTTATAGAGCAAAACAGAAAAAGCTCTTTTGCTTTCTGGAATCATATAATACTCATTTTTATGTTTAAAGACTTGGGGATACGACAAGTGGAAGGGCTCTTTTAGAACTGTTCCTCTGTATTGATAATTAAGTCCATCTGTTGAAGATAATAAACCAATTTCAGCTATTGAATTCAGTATTTTATGCTCGAAGAAGATATAGAAAGTATCCTTCACTTTCAAAAAAAAAGGATCGGCCAAAAATTCTGTTTTTGAATTATTTTCTTTTAGTTTTTCTAATGAATAAACGGTATTCTTACGAAGATTAATTCGATCAGGAAAATTTGCTGAAGATCCAAAACCAATAGACCATGGTCCACCATTTTTGCGAAAAAAAGGTGTCCTGTAATTTATTATTGCGATAATTATTACAGAAGTTATCGAAATAAACACTATCCATTTTTTCATTGTAGTTAGTTTTTTGGCACTAATAGTTTACTAGGCTATTTGATTTATTGACTTCCGTTCTTTATTATTTATATTTGTAGTACTATTAAACTACAACGATACAAAAAAAATGAATACCATCTCAACAACCCAATTCAATTTTCCCAATCAAAAATCTGTTTATAGAGGTAAAGTTCGGGAAGTTTATAATATCAATAACGAATACTTGGTGATGATTGCTACCGATCGGCTTTCAGCCTTTGATGTGGTCTTGCCAAAAGAAATTCCCTATAAAGGACAGATTTTGAATCAAATCGCAACCAAGTTTATGGATTTGACCAAAGACATCGTCCCTAATTGGCTGATTGCTACACCAGATCCCAATGTTGCCGTGGGTTATTTGTGTGATCCGTTTAAAGTAGAAATTGTCATTCGGGGTTATTTATCGGGTCATGCCGCTCGCGAATATGCTGCTGGGAAAAGAATGTTGTGTGGTGTTTCGATGCCCGATGGACTGAAAGAAAATGATCGATTGCCCAATCCCATAATTACTCCAACGACAAAAGCAGCTAATGGAGAACACGACGAAGACATTTCGAGGGAAGCTATACTTTCAAGAGGGATTGTTTCGGAAGAAGATTATGTCGTTTTAGAAAAATACACCAGAGCTTTGTATCAGCGTGGAACTGAAATTGCCGCCAGTCGTGGCTTAATCTTGGTGGATACGAAATATGAATTTGGTAAAACGAAATCGGGTGAAATTGTGTTGATTGACGAAATCCACACGCCTGATTCTTCTCGTTATTTTTATAAAGATGGTTATCAAGACCGGCAGGATAGAGGAGAAGATCAAAAACAACTGTCAAAGGAATTTGTGCGACGTTGGTTGATTGAAAATGGATTTCAGGGAAAAGAAGGACAGAAAATTCCAGAAATGACGGATACTTATATTGCATCTGTTTCAGACAGATATATTGAACTCTATGAAAATATACTAGGTGAGCCATTTGTAAAAGCAGATGTTACAAATATTCAAAAGAGAATAGAAAACAATGTTTTGGACTACTTCAAAATAACCTAGTTTCAAAAAATTATAAACGACTTCATTATGAAACCGCATTTCAATTTGATTTGCGGTTTTTAACCTTGAGAAAATATTACTAAACCAATACTGGTCAAATTCAGTAGTGGTTCAGCTAATTTTCACATACATCAAATAAATTCCTAAAATTATTAAGACAAAATGCTGTAATTTATTTGAAATAAGAAAAAGTTTCTTCGTTTTCTAGTTTTAAGATGGTTTCATAAATTAGTTTGATGACGTTTTCGACATCTTCTTTATGGACCATTTCGACCGTGGTGTGCATATAGCGCAATGGCAACGAAATTAAAGCCGAAGCCACCCCGCCGTTACTATAAGCAAAAGCATCGGTATCGGTGCCGGTTACTCTGGAAGACGCCAATCGTTGGAATGGAATCTTGTTGTCTTCGGCCGTTTTTAGAATTAATTCTCGAAGATTGTTTTGCACTGCAGGCGCGTAAGTAATTACGGGACCTTTTCCGATTTTGGTTTCGCCTTCGATTTTCTTGTCAATCATTGGCGTAGTTGAATCGTGACAAACATCCGTTACAATCGCAACATTTGGATTGATGGTCTTGGTAATCATTTCGGCACCTCGAAGACCTACTTCTTCTTGAACAGAATTGGTAATGTATAAACCAAATGGTAATTTTTTCTTGTTTTCGTGTAGTAACCGAGCCACTTCAGCGATCATAAATCCGCCCATGCGATTGTCTATGGCACGGCAAACAAATTTGTTTTCGTTTAGAATCATAAATTCGTCAGGGTAGGTGATAACACAGCCCACATGAACGCCTAATTCATCAACTTCTACTTTCGTCGCGCAGCCGATATCAATAAAGATATTGTCTAATCGTGCTGGTTCTTCTTTTCCACGATTTCTTGTATGAATCGCAGGCCAGCCGAAAACACCCTTTACAATACCTTTTTTGGTATGGATGTTCACGCGTTTGGACGGCGCAATTTGATGATCAGAACCGCCATTACGAATAACGTATATGAGTCCATCATCGGTAATATAATTGACATACCACGAAATTTCATCAGCGTGTCCTTCGATGACTACTTTATATTTTGCGTCTGGATTTATTACACCAACTGCTGTTCCGTAGGTATCTGTAATGAAAGTATCTACGAATGGCTTTATATAATCCATCCATATTTTTTGGCCTCCCGCTTCGAAACCGGTAGGAGAGGCGTTGTTCAAATAGTTTTCTAAAAAGGTTAGAGAAGATTTTTTCAGTATTGATTTTGTACTCATCGTTGTTTTTTCGGCTAATTTATAAATTTGGCATTACAGTTGTGAGTTTAATGTATAATTTTGACACATAAAATTTCACTTATGAAGTTCAATCCATTCTTTTTTATCGCTTTATTTTTAGCAATGCATGGCCATGCACAGATTATAGAGCAAGATACTACTAAAATGGGGTATCAAGTAAAAGATACCGATACGCTTTCTGAACCGATTCAGTTGCATGAAATTACGGTTTACAGAGATAATATGGATCCCGAGACTAAAAAACAATTTCTTTTACTTCGTAACAGAGTTTATAAAGTGTATCCCTATGCAAGAGTGGGTGCAGAGCGTCTTAAGATTTTGAATCAAAATATGGAGGCTTTAAAAACTGAAAAAGAAAAACGGAAATACTTCAAAATTGTCGAGGATTATATGGAGAAGGAGTTTTCTCCCAAATTGAAAAAGCTTTCTCGCAAGCAAGGACAAATTCTAGTTAAGTTGATTGCACGCCAAACAGGTTTTACGTCTTACGAATTAATCAAAGATTACAAAAGTGGCTGGAAGGCCTTTTGGTCGAATGCGACAGCACGGGTTTTTGATATTCGACTCAAAGCGAAGTATGCACCCTATGAAGTCAATGAAGATTTTCTAATAGAATCGATTTTATACCGTGCTTTCAATAGCGGCCGACTAGTTCCACAAGAAGCAGCGACTCCAATAGATTATGATGAATTGTCAGATTTCTGGGAAGCCAAGGCAAAGGAAATCAATAAATAAATTTATTTTATTTGAAATGAGTTTGTTACCGTAAAAAAAGTACTTTTGCGTGGTAACAAACTTTTTTTATGAGAAAATTATACTTCGTTTTAGCTACTATTTTGATTGTTGGTTCTGTAAATGCCAATGTAATTACAGGTAATTTTAGTATTTGCTTACCTGGTCCTAATACAACACAATTGTCTGCATCATTGCCTCCAGCGACAATTACAGCAACTACTCCGTGGTTTTCATTAAATCCGGCGGTGGCTACAATCAGTTCTACAGGTTTGGTCACTGCTGTAAGTTTTGGAGCAACAACAATTTCATATACCGATAGTTTGGGAAATGTGTATAGCGAAAATGTATATGTTAGCAATTTTCCGACTATAACAGCTCCGAACGGAACTTCAACCTGTGAAGGAGGAATCCTTCAACTTGAGGGTTCATTATTTCCTAATCCAAGTTCACCCTGGGAGTCTCTCAATCCAAGCATAGCAACTGTCGATAATACAGGACTTGTCACCGGAGTTTCCGCTGGCGTTGCTAATATTCTTTACAGAAACTTAGGAGGATGTACAACTACAATTCCAATAACCATCAATCCATTACTTTCGCCAACAATTACCTGTGGACTTTCGACTCCGACTAGTGTAACATTTAACTGGAACCCAGTTATTGGTTCTTTGAGTTATACGATTTATTATACAGTAAATGGTGGTGCTTTGGTTTTCGTAGGTCCAAGTGCAACTTTTACATACACCCTAAGTAGCTTAGCGCCAAACGATCAAATCGTACTCTATGTTTCGCCATCAGGCACCGTAGGAAACTGCTATCAAGTGGGTAGTGCGAGTTGTTCTGCGAGTCCATGTCCTAATGCGGGAACTGACGGAGGCATTACTATTTGTGAAACAGATACGACAACAACGACATCAATCAATTTATTTTCATTGATTACTGGTGAAGATTTAGGAGGCGTTTGGACCAGAACTAGCGGCACAGGGGGAACTTTTAATTCTACCGCTGGAGTATTTACACCAAATATCGAGGCAACTACGAGCACCTTTACATATACTGTTTTAGGTTCAAATCCATGTCCAAATGATACAAGTATCGCTACTATCAATATCAATCTACAACCCAATGCCGGAATTGATGGTTCCACAACGATTTGCGATAGTAGTTTTGCAACTATTGATTTATTCTCCTTAATTACAGATGAACAAGCAGGCGGAACGTGGACAAGACTATCAGGTTCAGGAGGAATATTCAATGCAATTGCTGGAACCTATATACCAGCACCTGGAGCAACGAATAGTGTTTTTGAGTATAGAATCGCTGGAGTTGCGCCTTGTGTTGATGATACAAGTATTGCGACTATAAACGTAAATCAACAACCCGATGCTGGAACAGACGGTTCAACAACTATTTGTGACAGTAATGTTGCAACAATTGACTTGTTTTCCTTAATTACAGGTGAACAACCAGGCGGAACGTGGACAAGAGTAACAGGTTCAGGAGGAATATTTGATGCGATTGCCGGAACCTATACACCAGCATCTGGAGTGAGTACAAGTGTTTTTGAGTATCGAATCATCGGAGTTTTACCTTGTGTTGATGATTTTAGTATAGCGACTATTAGTATTAATCCACAACCAGATGCGGGTATCGATGGCTGTATTTCGGTATCCGATGATAGCGCTTTTATCATCGATTTATATTCGCTGATTACGGGAGAACAAGTCGGAGGAACATGGACAAGAACTTCTGGATCTGGGGGTACTTTTGATTCGCTAGCAGCAACTTATATTCCTGCTATTGGTGCAACGACAAGTACGTTTTCTTATACTATAAGTGGTGTTGCGCCTTGCCTAGATGATAGTAGCATAGCAACCATAGGTATTAACGAACAACTTGGTCAGGCGGTAACGCTATTTTGTGACCTCGCAAATTCAACGCCAAATTCTTTTGCCTTCGATTGGAATAATATTGGTCAAACCAGTTTTAATTTTTCCTATTCTATCGACGGCGGACCAACAATTACAGGTAATACCATAGTTTCAAATTATCAAATTTTTGGAGTTACTCCAGGACAATCGGTAACTTTTACCGTTCAACCTGTTGGCAATCTTTGTTATTCGACAACAACTGTAAATTGTGATTTGCTTTCTGCCGTTGATTTCGAATCAGATACTGTAAAATATTATCCAAACCCATTCAACGATGTCTTGAATTTGAGTTTTTCTCAATCGATAGAAAGTATCCAAATATTCAATATTTTAGGACAACAAGTTTTTGATACCAACCACAGAGCAAAAGACTTTCAAATTAATCTATCTCATTTGAGTAGCGGCACTTATCTTGTCAAAGCGATTTCGAATGATAGTACCAAAATTTTCAAAGTCGTTAAATATTAGTTTTTTTTTCTCGGAGCTCTTTGCTTCGCCTGTTCGCTCTTTTAGGAGCTCGGGTCCCGCTATCCGGTACAATCTTTTGCTTTTTAAAGAAAAAGCAAAAGGATTTCCCCTGCTATCGGGGCTATGGCTTCAGTTTTCGCAAGTACCTTT
>CALPOS020000116.1 GCA_943325255.2 Sphingobacterium thalpophilum | reverse complement strand
GGCAATCTTTAACCGAAGAAAAGCTAAGAATTACGATTCGTAACGATGCAACAACTAAACGATTCAACGATTTAACAAATCAACGATTAAACGAATAAACAACAAATGAAAGCCATCCTTTTAAAAGAAATAAAATCTTTTTTCGGCGCGCCAATCGGTTATTTGGTTATCGCCGTATTTTTGATAATCTGCAGTTTGTATCTGTGGGTTTTCGAAGGAGACTACAATATATTGAACAGCGGATTTGCCGATATGAGTCCATTTTTCACCATCGCCCCACTCGTTTTCCTTTTCCTCATTCCCGCTGTGACCATGCGAAGTTTTTCAGATGAGAAAAAACAAGGCACTTTAGAACTTCTTTTTACTAAACCAATAAGCACTTGGCAAATTGTCAACGGAAAGTTTTTGGCAGCCGTAATTCTGATCCTACTCGCTTTAGTACCAACGATTTTATATGTTTATATTTTATATAGCTACGGAATGCCAGTCGGAAACATCGACTTGGGAAGTACATTGGGTTCCTATTTTGGACTTTTATTTGTCATTGCGGCTTATGCTGCTATTGGCATTTTTACATCCACCCTATCAGAAAATCAAATCGTAGCGTTTATCCTAGCCGTTTTCTTGTGTTTCTTTTTATACTTCGCCTTCGATGGATTGGCAACTTATTTCCCCAATTTTGAAAATGCGATTACTTCATTGGGCATGAACAGCCATTTCAAAAGTATGAGCCGAGGTGTTATCGATACCAGAGATGTTATTTATTTTTCCAGTATTACCATTGCCTTTTTGTCTTTCACTGTTTTCAAATTAAAATCGCTTCGAAACTAATGGTAACAGTCAACAACAAAAACTTCAAAACCGTACTATTTACGCTAGCCATTTTAATATTGATCAATGGCATCGGAAGTCAGTTCTTCTACCGATTCGATTTGACCCAAGATCAGCGATATACACTTTCAAAAACTTCTTTAGAAATTCTCAAAGACGTCAAAGAACCACTCATAATCGATGTTTTCCTAAAAGGACAATTCCCTGGTGAATTCAAAAAACTGCAAACCGAAACGCAACAAATCCTAGAAGAATTTAAAGCGTATAACAAAAATATTACCTTTCAATTTGTCAACCCCATCGAAAATGAGGAAGAGCGTGACACCATTATTCAATCGTTTTTAGAACGCGGTCTAACGCCCGTAAACGTTACCGTCGAAGACAAAGGCAAGCAAACGCAAGAAGTGGTTTTTCCGTGGGCTATCGCAACTTATAACGGTCGAAGTACCAAAGTGCCTTTACTCAAAAACATCATGGGCGCCTCAACTGCAGAAAAAGTGGTGAGTTCAGTGCAACATCTAGAATATGCTTTCGCCAATGCTTTCAACACCATTGCAAAAGCAAAAGAGAAAAAAGTCGCTGTGATAAAAGGAAATGGCGAATTGCATGATTTACAAATGGCGGATTTTATCAAGCAAGTACGCGAAAATTACTTCATTGGCACTTTTACTTTAGATTCTGTAGCGAAAAAACCGAATGAAAGTCTAGCCTATCTCAAAAAGTACGACTTAGCCATCATTGCAAAACCGACAGAAAAATTTTCAGATGAAGAAAAATTAGTGCTGGATCAATTTGTTATGAACGGCGGAAAAACACTGTGGCTCATTGACCAAGTCAACATCGAAATGGACAGTTTATATAACGATGCTGGAGCAACATTAGCCTATCCTTTCGACTTAAATCTAAACGATCAGTTCTTTAAATATGGCTTTCGAATCAATCCAACATTAGTCAAAGATGTCATGGCAACGCCAATAGCGCTTGCAACGGGTGAAAAAGGCAGCGCCACACAATACACGCAATATCCTTGGTTCTATTCACCATTGGTTTATCCGGCAGGGAAAAACCCCATTGTGTCGAATGTCGATGCACTTAAATTTGAGTTCACCAACGGTATCGAAGTGTTGAAAAACGACATTAAAAAAACAGTCTTACTGCAATCCTCTCCTTATTCAAAATTAGTCGGATCGCCCATCGATATTAATCTTAATATGGTAACGGAACGACCTGAGCAAGCGGATTTCAAAAACACAGGAAACATTCCTTTGGCACTTTTGCTGGAAGGAAAATTTAATTCCGTCTATAAAAACCGTGTTTTGCCTTTTGCTGAAAAAACTTTTCAATCAGAAGGAAAAAATAATAAAATGATTGTCATTGCGGACGGTGATATCATCCGTAATCAATTAGACAAAAATTTCCATCCTTTAGAATTGGGCTATGATAAATGGACAAATAAACTCTACGGAAACAAAGAATTCCTGATGAATTGCGTGAATTATCTACTGGATGACAATGGACTTATTAACATTCGAAGCAAAGAAGTCAATTTGCCTTTAATGGATAAGGAAAAAGTCTACCAAGAGTATTCATTCATTCAAGGGATAACTGTCGGGCTTCCAATCGTAATTTTAGCTATATTTGGCTTCCTTTTTACTTATTTGAGAAAAAGGAAACACGGTGCTTAATGTTAATAAAATTCTTTTTGATATTTCACAGTTTAAGATATATTTGTAGAATGGATGTGTTGAGGAAAATGTTTCTCTTAGCCCCTGTAGATTGGAAAAAAAGGTTGAATCCTGTGAGTGTGTAATCGTTTAATCGGTTGCACGACTGAAGATGATGCCCTAGCCCCGATAGCAGTGGAAATCCTTTTTTAGGATTGCTAGTAGCGTAGCGAGGAGAAATCATAAAAAAGATTGCTCGTAGCATAGCGAAGAGAAATCCTAAAAAAGATTGCAACGGATAGCGGGATTAGCTTCTAAAAAACAAATCAACGAATAACCGATTCAACGATTACACGATTAAACAATTCAACGATTAAACAAGAAAAAATGAAATTTATAGTATCGAGTTCGTACTTATTAAAGCAATTACAAGTGCTGGGAAGTGTTATCAATAGTAGCAATACCTTGCCTATTTTAGATAATTTCTTATTTGAATTGGATAACAAAACGTTGACAGTTTCCGCTTCAGATCTTGAAACTACCATGTCCGCCACCTTAGAAATCGATTCTACGAGCAAAGGAAGTGTTGCCGTTCCAGCGAAATTATTGTTGGAAATCCTCAAAACATTTCCAGAACAACCACTAACTTTTACTGTTGAAGAAAATAGTACGATTGAAATTAGTTCTAATTCTGGTAAATACGCCTTAGCCTACGCTCCAGGAGAAGAATTTCCTAAATCAGTCAATTTAGACAATCCTTCGACTACTTTAGTTCCGGCAGAAGTATTGGCAACTGCGATTAGTAAAACCATTTTTGCTGCAGGAAATGATGATTTACGCCCTGTAATGTCAGGTGTGTTTTTCCAATTTTCGCCAGAAGGATTGACCTTTGTAGCGACGGATGCACACAAATTGGTGAAATATGCGCGTACCGATGTAAAAGCATCTCAAGTTGCTGATTTCATCATGCCTAAAAAACCACTGAATATTTTGAAAAGTATTCTTGGCGCATCTGACGCGGAAATCAAAATTGAATACAATGATTCGAATGCGACTTTTTCTTTCGACAATTATATTTTGATGTGCCGATTGATTGACGGTAAATATCCAAACTACGAAGCGGTTATTCCAAAAGAGAATCCAAATAAGTTAATGATTGACCGCACGCAGTTCTTGAACTCTGTTCGTCGTGTTGCGATTTTCTCAAATAAAACCACACATCAAATTCGACTGAAAATCGCAGGCGCAGAATTGAACATTTCTGCGGAAGACATTGATTATTCTAATAAAGCAGAAGAACGTTTGACTTGTGATTATCAAGGAGACGATATGCAAATTGGATTTAATTCAAGATTCCTTTCTGAAATGCTGACCAACTTGCAATCGGATATGATTGTTTTGGAAATGTCATTACCTAATCGTGCTGGTATTCTTACGCCAGCAGATGGACTGGACGAAGGCGAAACGGTAACAATGCTAGTAATGCCAGTAATGCTCAACAACTAACCCTAATAACCCAATAATATTTCCAAGCCGTAACATTTTTGATGTTGCGGTTTTTTTTATGGATGAAAGGCTAAAATGGGAATGTTGGTGTGAAAGGCTAATTTTCTTGACAAGCTCACGTCGAAAATTCGCTGGAAGAAATTTCTGTGATGGGTGGTCATCGCCAACATATTGATATGATATAAAGGAATAAACTCTAAAATCAGTCCTTCTTTATCGTCGCTTTCGATACAATGAAATGACACATCATGATTGCTAAACATCACTTTCCAATCATGAACGATAGCATCATCTACAGGATTTTCTTTAGGTTTAGCATACAAGCAATCCACATGGGAATGAAAAACCTTAGCAATGGCTAACGCTTTTTTTAGAACCTCGATTTCCTCGGTTTTGAACTCTGTAATAAACAGGATTTTCTTGATAGGTTGATACTGACAATATTCAGGAATTGCAATCACAACTGAATTACAATCGTTCATCACCTTTTCAGTTGTTGAACCAAAAAATGTCGCCGCAAGTCCTGTTGCGCCTTTTGTACCCATGACAATATACTCAGCACCTTCCTTTTTCGTCAAATTGATAATATTGTCAATTAGGTCACCGCTTTCAAGGACATTGCTCATCTTAACGTGATTCAATTTATGTTTTGCAGCAATTTCATGTAATACTGGAATGTGCCCTTTATAATTCTCAAACTGACTCAACTCTGTTACTTCATAAATTTCTGGTAAATAAACCGGTACATCCATATAATTCATGGTCGGATATTCATAGGTATGCACAGTAACAATGTCAGAATTTGTGTTTTTTGCCAAATGCAGCGCATACAAGAATGCGTTCTTGGAAATATCAGAAAAGTCGGTTGGAAAAATGATTTTTTTCATATCAGCACGAATTTAGTTAACTGGAAATTGTTCGCTAAAGATACACCAGAACAATTAATAATTCAATGACAATTATCATTTTAACGTCAAACAAAAGCCAAATCTGGAAGGATCGACTTCAACTGTAAGAATCCGAAAGACTCAAAGGCATTTTTACTTACTTTTGCAAAAAAGAAACGACAAATGTTACATCATGATACCATCGTTGCACTTGCCACTCCATCTGGAGCTGGAGCGATTGCTATCATAAGAATCTCCGGGACACAATCTATTGAGATAGCTCGAGAGGTTTTTCAATCGGTGAAAGGCAAAGATCTTCTCAAACAAAAATCGCACACATTGCATTTAGGTCATATCATCGATGGAAATAAAACGCTGGATGAAGTATTGATTTCGATATTCAAAGTACCACATTCCTATACGGGCGAAAATACCATCGAGATTTCTTGTCACGGTTCCACTTTTATTCAACAACAAATCATACAATTGTTGCTGCGAAAAGGCTGTCGCATGGCAACGGCTGGTGAATTTACATTAAGAGCTTTCTTGAACGGCAAACTCGATTTGTCTCAGGCCGAAGCAGTCGCCGACCTAATCGCCTCCGACAACGAAGCGTCACACCAAATCGCCATGCAACAAATGCGCGGCGGGTTCTCGAATGAAATTGCACAACTAAGAAACGAATTGTTGAATTTCGCCTCGCTCATTGAACTCGAATTAGACTTTGCCGAAGAAGATGTGGAATTTGCGGATCGTACACAATTCAATGAATTAATCCAACGTATTGAACTGGTTTTAAAAAGGTTAATAGATTCATTTGCCATCGGAAATGTGATTAAAAACGGAATCCCGATTGCGATTGTGGGCGAACCCAATGTTGGAAAATCGACACTACTGAATGCCTTATTGAATGAAGAACGAGCAATCGTTTCAGAAATCGCAGGAACAACACGAGACACGATTGAAGATGAATTGGTCATTGGCGGCATTGGGTTTAGATTTATTGATACCGCTGGTATTAGAGAGACCAATGATGTGGTGGAAAGTATTGGAATTCAGAGAACTTTTGAGAAAATAGAACAAGCGCAAGTGGTGCTTTTTTTGGTTGATGGTTATCGGTTGTATGTTGAGGGTTCGATTGATTCTTTAGTGGTCGAATTCGGTAAAATACGAAATCAATTTCCACTGAAACCTTTGGTGCTCGTTCTAAATAAAATCGATCAATTGAATGACGAGCAATCAAAATCACTACTAGCACAACTTACAACCTACAACCTACAACCTACAATCCTTTCTGCAAAACAAAAAATCGGTATCGAAGATCTCAAAAACCAACTGCTTTCCTTTGTCAATACAGGAGCTTTGAGAAACAACGAAACCATCGTAACCAATACGCGTCACTATGATTCATTGCACAAAGCACTGGAAGAAATTCAAAAGGTGAAACACGGCTTGCAAACGAACTTATCGTCCGATCTGATGGCGATTGACATTAAAGAAGCACTGTATCACTTTGGTATGATTACCGGGCAAGTAACGAATGACGAGCTTTTGGGGAATATTTTTGCTAACTTTTGTATCGGCAAATAGCATATACAAAACATCAAAAAATAAAACAAACAAAAACACACTAATCCCTTTGTAAATAAAGGGATTTTTTATTTTATTCAAAATCTTAACTTTGTGTTGTTTTGCTATTTTTTACTATTTTTTGTACCGTTTTTGTACCTCATAAACATATTTTTACTATTTTTGAAATGAAATGGCGAAATTATGTCCCTTATTTACCCTTAATTCTACTTATTT
>CALPOS020000115.1 GCA_943325255.2 Sphingobacterium thalpophilum | reverse complement strand
GAAGCTTTAGTAGCGAAGCGGTTACTTCCGTACAAGTATCCAAAACAGGAATGCTGCTCATTGGAGAATTGACTCCCAATCTATGAAACTCACAACCCATTATATTGATATCAAAACCTAAATTTTGACCAACAATAAATTGCGTTTTGCTTAAAACAATATTAAACTTTTCGAGGACCGTCGCCAAATCAAAACCCTCTTCATCGGCTAGTGCGGTCGAAATGCCATGAACGCGCTCGGCGTCGTACGGAATATTAAATCCTTCTGGTTTTACTAAAAAATCTTGATGTTCTAGAATTTTTCCCGAAGCATCATGCAACTGCCACGCAATTTGAACACAACGCGGCCAATTATTTATATCAGTAATTGGTGCGTCCCAACGCTTTGGAAGTCCTGTGGTTTCGGTGTCGAAAATTAGATACATAGTAAATTTGAAGTGCTGGTATTTTAAAAAATACGGTAAAAATGAACTTCAAATTTAGACTATTTTACAGAAGTAAAACGTGTAAAGTTATCAACAAAAAACCATTCAAAAAACTGAAAAATCAATTTTTTGAATGGTTTTTTTATACTAAAATTAGTATCGCTCTATAGAGATAAAATCTACTGATTAATATCCACCGCGGTTTCCACCACCGTAACCTCCACGAGAATCTCCACCACGACTGTTGTTGTAGCTTTTTCTTTCTCCTTCTGGTTTTGGTTCAGATTTGTTCACAACGATTGCACGTCCTTGAACAGTAGCTCCGTTTAATTCTGCGATCGCTTTTAAAGCTTCCTCATCATTTGTCATTTCAACAAAACCGAATCCTTTACTTCTTCCAGTAAATTTATCAGTGATAATTTTTACAGAATCAACTGCACCATAAGCCTCAAAAGACTCTCTTAAATCTGCTTCCTCAATACTGAATGGAAGACTTCCAACAAAAATGTTCATATGAATTATTTTAAATATTACACAAATGTACTTCTAATTTAGTTCTAAACTACTATAAATCAAAATAAAAAAAGCCACCTTACTAGAAGATGGCTTTATCATTATCAGTTCAATCTTTTTCCTATTGCACAGGCACGCGGTAAAAAACACCGTTTTGCATATTTACAATCTCTTGTGCTGTTGATTCTGGATCTATGTTCTCGGCATTAAATCGAAAAGTTCCTGAAATTACATTTCCATCATATTCCTTAATGACAATCTCGCCATCGCCAACACCAATCGCTGTTTCATAAGTAAAGATATCACTTTCAGCAGTTAGAATATAAGTCGCTTTTATTGTTGTAGTTGTCCCAAATACGTGTGTAATAAAACTATTTTCTTTTCTAGGATCAACTAACGTAGCTGGTTTAGGTATTCTTAACGTCACAGATTCATTCAAAGTGACTGCCTTAATGGACATTCTATTTCCCACTTCAATCGTTGCAACGGCATTTCCACCTATCCAAGTTGCATTATCTTTAACTCCTTGAAATACAGCGGTGTCGTTTACGCTAATATCTTCTCCACAGGAAACAAACGCCAAAAGAACAATGATATAAGAAAGAATTTTTTTCATTACTTTTCTAATTTTGAAAAACAAAAGTAACTTTTTAAAACATATTTTTGAATTAAAATTGAAAAAAAATATCGTTTATTGTGTCGCTCAAATAAAACGCCTCTGTTTTCTTTTTTAAAAATCATTTTTTGCATTAGTATTTTTTAAATAAAAGTGTATCTTTGCGCCCTTAATTAACCGAGGTCGTGTACCTCAAAATTTAATCATACGATTATGTCAGTAAAAATTAGATTACAAAGACATGGTAAAAAAGGGAAACCTTTTTACTGGGTTGTAGCGGCAGATGCTCGCTCAAAAAGAGACGGTAAATACTTAGAGAAAATCGGTACTTACAATCCAAACACCAATCCTGCAACTATCGATTTAAACTTAGATAGCGCAGTACAATGGTTGCACAATGGTGCTCAACCAACCGATACGGCAAGAGCAATCCTTTCTTATAAAGGAGCGTTGTTGAAACACCACCTAGATGGCGGAATTCGTAAAGGTGCTTTAACTCAAGAGCAAGCAGACGCTAAATTAGCCGCTTGGTTAGAAGCTAAAGCTGGTAAAGTTGACGCTAAAAAAGATGGATTATCAAAAGCACAAGAAGCTGCAAAAGCAAAAGCTTTTAAAGCAGAACAAGCTGCTAATGCAAAACGTTTAGCTGCTGCAGCGCAAGCTGAAGTGGAAGCTACAGAAGAAGTTGCCGAAGAAGCTGCTGTTGAGGAAACTCCTGCTGCCGAAGAAGTTGCTGAAGTTGCGGTTGAAGAAGCTCCTGAAGTTGTTGCTGAAGTAGCACCAGCTGTTGAAGAAGCTGAAGCACCAGCTGCTGAAGAAGCACCAGCTGCAGAAGACTCGAGCGTTAGCGAACAGGCGGAGCAAGCAAGCGAAGAAGCAGAAGCTTAATTGATTAGCGATCATGCGTAAAGAAGATTGTTTCTATTTAGGCAAAATCGCAAAAAAATTTAGTTTCAAAGGGGAAGTTCTCATCTATCTAGATACCGACGAACCCGAGTTATATGAAAATATGGAATCAGTATTTGTTGAATTTAACAACAATCTGGTTCCATTTTTTATTGAAAATAGTTCCCTTCACAAAAACGACTTCCTCCGCGTTCGCTTTGAAGATGTCAACACCGAAGAAGAAGCCGATCGCTTATTAGGTTCTGCCGTTTATCTTCCGTTAAAAATGCTACCAAAACTGAGCGGCAACAAATTCTACTTCCACGAAGTCATCGGATTTGAAATCGAAGACCAACGACTCGGCGTATTCGGAAAAATTGTGGCGATCAATGACAGTTCTGCGCAAACCTTGTTTGAAGTCCTTAACGGCGTTGTCGAAATTCTAATTCCCGTCATCGATCATTTCTTAGTCAAAATAGATCGCGAAAATAAAAAAGTCGTGATGAATTTACCGGAAGGTTTGGTGGAGATGTATCTCTAATTAATAATGAATAATTAATAGTTAATAATTATTCGGAGCCGAGAACCTGCTGTACGTTTCTATCTTTTGCGGCGAACACCGCCACAAAAGGATAACCACTGCCATCAGGGCTAGGACCCACCTTCCCTCAGAACACCTTCTTTCATTATTAATTATTCATTGTTAATTATTAATTATGTTCACGTTCAAACAATTCTCCATCCAACAACTCCAAACCGCCATGAAAGTCGGCACCGACGGCGTACTACTCGGCGCATGGACTCCAATCGAACACCATCCCAACACCATTCTCGACATCGGAACCGGAACCGGATTGATTGCTTTGATGTTAGCGCAAAGAACCTCCGCTGAACAAATTGACGCCCTCGAAATCGACGAAAACGCCTACGAACAAGCCGTAGATAATTTCGAAAATTCCCCTTGGGGTGATCGCTTGTTTTGTTTTCACGCGGGCTTGGATGAATTTATGGATGAACCAGAAGATCAGTATGATTTGATTGTTTCTAACCCGCCGTTTTATGCCGAAGACTACAAAACTGAAAACAAACAACGCGATTTAGCAAGATTTCAGGACGCTTTGCCTTTCGAAGATTTGGTGGAAGCCGCTGATTTGTTGTTATCCGAAAACGGAATCTTCGCCGTGATTATTCCTTTCAAAGAAGAAACTCGATTTATTGATTTGTGCGCTGAAACCGAATTATTCCCCGTAAAGGTTACACGTGTAAAAGGAACCCCAAATTCTGAAACCAAGCGGAGTCTTTTGGCTTTTAAACGCTATGAATTGCCGGTCTTAAACCCTGATGAACTCATCATTGAAACGGCAAGACATCAATACACGCCAGAATACATAGAGCTGACAAAAGATTTTTATTTGAAAATGTAACCCTTATTTTTTCAGCTTCTCCATTTCAGCGATAATCAACAACATTTTATCATTGATTGCTTGTACTGATTCTTTCAATGATTGATTCTCTTTTTCTAATTGAATGCTTTTCTGCTCTAATTGCTCATTTTTCGCATTTAATTCTTTCAAAGCATTAATCGACGCGATCAAAATTGGATGCAAATCAAAATTTAAATACCCATCTGGGTCTGTTCCGACCGCTTCTGGAAAAAGTGGCTGTACTTCTTGCGCCAAAAACCCAAATGCTTCTTTGTCCAGAACCTTTGGGTCAAAAGTTCTTTTGTCGGTATTTTTATAGTTGTAGCGGATAGGTTTTAGTTGAAGAATCTCTGCCAAACCTTTTTGGTAAATTCCGTTTACATTTTTCAATCTTGCGTCCGATGGAATTGTCCAAGTGTTCGAAGTTGGCTTTCTACCTTCGTTTAACGATAGTTCAAATTGTCCTCCCGGCGCTGCTGTTCCAATTCCAATATCTCCTGCATTAGTAATACGCATTCTCTCCGAAAGCGTTCCAGCATTATTAGTCTTAAACAACAAATACCCCGAAGTAACGTTAGTGGTGGCCGTAGCCTTTCTACCTTCAATTGAACCGAAAGTTCTAAATGTAGTTCCAGCGTCCGTAACCGATCCTCCTAAAGTGATTGAACCTCCGGCATCAATAGCCTGTGCCCCGTTGGTCATCACATTTATTGTTCCTTCAACCGTGGCAGTCGTAGTAACATTAGCATCTACCACTTCAAGTGCGGTGGCTGGAGAAATAGTTCCGACGCCCACGTTCACCGATGACGTCGCGCCATTGACACCATTGATACTTCCTAAAACCACACAATTACTTGCCCCGACAGTAGCTTTATAACCTATCGCCGTAGCATTGCTAGTTAATGTTGATGTCGTAGCGGTATCTACTCCAATTCCTGTATTATTACTTCCTTGATTGATGGTTGCCATGGCATTGAATCCAACAGCTGTATTATTAGCGCCTATAGTGTTTATTTTCAAAGCATCAACTCCCATTGCTGTATTGTTTGAGCCAGTAGAATTGGCATTTAATGCATTATATCCAAGTCCTGAATTACTATCACCACCATTATTGTTCCCCAAAACAAAAGCTCCAAAAGCAGAATTTTGGGCATCCCCAACAGCATTATCTAATGCAAAAGATCCAAAAGCAGAATTTCTAATACCACCCACATTAACGCTTAAAGCACCTGTCCCAAAAGCATTATTATCATTACCAGAAGTATTTGCACCAAGTGCTAAATTCCCAATTGCATTATTGTTTACTCCAGTTGTAATTGCACTTGCAGCAGAAACACCTAAAGATGTATTAGAACTTGCAATTTTTCCAGCTAGAATACCATTTCTTTTAAAAACCACATCTACATCATCTGACGTTCCCATAAAATTAGTACTTGCATTTAATCCTGAATTTCCTGTCAAACCCCAAGCGTTATTAGAGGCATTTTGCCAAGTGGCTCTACCATTGGTGTCGCTAGTTAGCACTTTCCCAGCGGCTTGGTTGCCGTCTTCCATTCGGAGGTTCCCAACTATATGAAGTTTGTCTTGCGGTGTTGAACTGCCTATTCCTATGTTTCCGTTTTTCAGCACTACCATTGCATCGTTCCTTTCTGCTAAGTCAACAGAATTACTATTGTTAGCATCAATGGCATTTCCAATGACAAACAGTCTATCAGTTGCATTAGCCGCTCTAAATTGGGTTGCCCCATTTAGTGAAGTCGAATAAAGAGTTGCTCCAATACCCAAAACAGTTTCGCCAAAACTTGTAGCTGAATTATTAATTCCTTGAACAAACGAATTTTCTCCATTTGCCGAAGAAACTCGACCAAAAGCTGCTGAAAAATCTCCTGATGCCGTCGTATTGATCCCAAAAGTTGCTGAAAGACTACCACTAGCTATATTGAAATGTCCAAATGCCGCTGAACTTGTGCCGCTTGCAGTATTGGCAAAACCAGCCACAAAGGAATTCTGACCTGAGGCAATACAGCTTTGACCAAAAGCACTAGAACAAAGTCCTATATTAACATCATCCCACTGACTTCCACTCACAAAACCGGCTCTAAATGCAACCTTTCTCGGATTCCAAACCATTCTGGTCCCTAAACCTGAGGGAGCTACGGCACCACTCCCTGCGGTTCCTGTGGAAACCAAACCGTCAGTACCATTTATTGTAACTGCTCCGGTATCGGCAGTTATGGTTCTTCCTAAACCTGCACCACCAAAATCATAGGCTTGATCTAAAGTTCCCGAAGTATTCTGTTGCAACCATTCTTTTGTAACTACAGCTTTCCCATCGGCTGCATCAATCATAGTATTGGTAGTTGAAGGCAAACGAGTTAAACCGTTTTTCAATACCAATAATGCATCGCTCCTTTCTGCTAAATCAACAGTACCACTATTGTTAGTATCAATGGCATTTCCTATGACAAATAATCTATCTGTTGAATTTGCAGCTCTAAATTGTATGTCTCCGCTTAATGATGGTGTGTAAATTGTGGCTCCAATTCCGAATACAGTTTCACTATAACTAGAGGCCACATTATTACGGCCTGCTGCGATTGAGCTTTGGCCGCTAGCATTTGTAGTATGACCAAAAGCTGTGGAAAAACTTCCCGATGCAGTCCCTGCAAAGCCAAAAGCAGTTGAAGTAAGTCCACTCGCTACTGAAGTGTGTCCAAAACTGGTTGAATTTATAGCAGAAGCCCTTGTATCATTCCCAAAAGCAATTGATTGTGGTCCGCTCGCAATAGTTGCAACTCCAAATGCCGTCGAATTAAAACCACTTGCTGTTGTACTTTGCCCAAACGCAGTTGAAAGACTACCTATG
>CALPOS020000114.1 GCA_943325255.2 Sphingobacterium thalpophilum | reverse complement strand
GCAAGTGTGGTAAAGATTTTTTTCATAAAAAGGAATTGGTTTTGGTTATAGACGATGGTTCTGTGTTATTCTTGCGCTTAAACTAACCATTATTTTGGATATCCGTATTTTGGGTTAAATAAAAATTCATTGTCGGTCAATGTTTTTAAAAAAGCAACAATATCAACGCGATTATTATCTGTTAAATTTATAGGTTTCGCTAATTCTTTTGTCAGCAACTTGTTTCTTGAAAGCGAGTTATAGTGCTTAATAACTTCTGTTAATGTTTTGAATCGGCCGTCATGCATGTAGGGAAAAGTGAACTGAATGTTTCTCAAAGTCGGCACTTTAAAACGAAGTGAATCTTCTTTTCTTCCGGTCATTTTCATTCTGCCAAAATCATTCAAAGTGGGATCGATAGCCAAGCCATTATATTCAAATTTATTACTCGTAAATAAAGGTTCTTGATGACAAGAGACACAATGCAATTTGAATAAATCATAGCCTTTTTGTTCTTGCTCGCTATAATGAGCTTCTTTTCGAACCACTTGATCATATTTGGAATTGGAGGATTGTAACATGACTACAAACTGGGACAAAGCTTTTAATGTGAATTGGCCCGTAATTTTTGAAGTTCCAAATGCTCTTTCAAACAAACCAGGATAATCGCGGGTTTGTTGTAGTTTTTGAACGACATGTTCTAAAGTTTCATCCATTTCGAGTGGACTTGTAATCGGATTGAGTGGTTGAACTTCCAAATGATTCACGCCGCCGTCCCACATAAAATCTTTCGACCACGCTAAGTTCATTAAGGCTAAAGAATTTCGAGTTCCAATCTTTCCGTCAATTCCATGACTTAAATCGTGATCGACATGCGTAAAGCCCGTGGCCTGCAAATGGCAAGTGGCGCAGGAAATGGTATTGTCTCGAGATAAAATCGGATCGTAAAACAATTTTCTTCCCAATTGAAACCCTTCTTCTGTCAGCGGATTTTTTTTAAAATCGTAATGTGGTTTTGGCCAACCTTTGGGTACTTCAAAGTAAATAGGAGTTAAGTGGCTTTTTGAAAAAGCATAAATTCCAATTATTGAAATTCCAAAAGCCAATGAGAGTACTAACTTTTTCATTCTACTGAAAATATTTTTGCAGATAAATCAGCAATTTCCATCGCAGCTTGACCGGGAATCATGATTGAATTAGTTTCTTTCAAAGATATTTCAGAGAACAAATGCCCTATATCCGCAATGATATTAATTGCTCCATTCGTAATTTTGTTTTTTTGAATTGGAATTTCAATTTTCCTCAAGGCATAGTTGGGTTTCAAATAACCGCCCAAATGAAATTGAAATTGATTTTTTCGCGTTTTACAACTGTTGCTTTTTCCTTCAATCTTTATATTGATATAACCACTTTGCCAAGCCCAATACATCCCATTTGTTGGATCTAAATCACCCGATAAAGCGCCGGAAACACTGGCAGTGCTGTCTACACCAATATTGAAAGTAACTTTTGAAACGATTTTGTTTTGTCTCGAAGCAATTGGAATGAAGAACGATTTTGGATTGTCCCAATCAATCAAGTGATAGTTGTTTTTAGGCTTGATTTTGCTTTTATCGTCAAATTCAATTTCGATATTTGAAAGGTAGAACTTGACCGTTTCGATTTCTAAAGTATCAGATTTGGTCATGTACTTTTTATTGTGTTCAAGCGGACTAGCGCCATACTTGAACTGAATTTGCATAACCAATGAATCTCTTTTTATCTGAGCATCAATCCCAAATGAAAAAAGAAACATAAAAAAAATAATGATGCAATTTCTTTGTCTAATCATGTCTTGGCTTTGGTTTTCTTCCAAAAATTCGGGATAGTTCTTCAGTCAACTCATTAAAACTATTCATTTGATTTGGTTTGCACAAATTCTTAATATCTTGAAAATGTTTGAAATGGGTTTCTTCAATTTTTTTCTGGTTACTTGCCAAAATTTCAATCAAACTGTCTTTAGTTTTTATATTAATTGTCTTTTGGGTTAATTGTAAATACAAATCATTTTTTGTACTTCTAATCTGCTGGTCAAGACTATCAATCGTGCCGCGATGCCAATCAATTAGTGTTTGATAAGCTGCTTGCTGAGCTGCATCCAATTGTAATTTGTCGGTGATAATTTCTTTGGGCATGCGATGTGGAGGTCTGCGATCGTGTTTCGTTCCCGAAAGCAATAGAAATCCTAGAGTTCCAAAGTTGAGTAGTAAAAGTGCGATGACGGCAAAAGATAATACTTTGATTTTATCCATGATTATACAATTGATTGGATTTTGAAATGGAAGAAACGATAAGCTCTGTAGCTCTTTCTTCGTTAGAAGTTTCGAAAAAAATGAATTTTACGTTCAGTGCGACCAATAGAATAATACTAGCGGCTGCCAACCAAACCCATTGTGGATTGACTGTTTTCTGCATTTGGATTCTGTCTTGAATTTTTGAAAACAGTTGTGTGTTTGGCACCGCAGATGACATTCCGTTGGTGCTATCAAGTATTTCGTTGATCCAGTTTTCTTGTTCCATGTGGGTATAGACGAGTTAAATTATTTTTTCTTGCGATATTCCTCAAATTTGTTTGCTAATTTTTCTTTTAACGTTGCTTTGGCTCTGAAAATCAGAGACTCCACAGACGAAATGCTGAGTTGCATGATCTCAGAAATTTCCGGATTGGATAGTCCGTCAATCTTAGAAAGGATAAAGGCTGTTTTTTGATTTTCGGACAATTCATTAATGACGCCATAAAGTACGGCTGCCTTTTCCATATTCTCCATTAGAATTCCAGGATGTTCAAAATGAGAGGCATTCAGATAATCATTATCGTTTTGACTTTTACTTCCGAAAATAAAAAATCGTTTTTTGCTGTTTTTGTGTTTGATCAAATCGAGACTTTTGTTGATGGTAATTCTGTAAATCCAAGTTTTTAAAGATGATCTTTGGTCGAATTTATCGATAGCGGAATGGACTTGAATAAAAACGTCTTGGGTAATTTCTTCTGCGTCTTCGATGTTTTGAAGGTATTGTAGTGCCACATTATAAACCAATACACTGTATTGATTATAAATCATTTGGAAATTAGGGGCATCTTTATTCATGGGCGAAAAGTAAGTAATTTTATCAAAACAATTTTTTTGACAATAGTTTAAATGAAAATCAGAATTTTTTCAAACCACAAATAGTGTTATATTTGACCGACGTTTAATAGCCCTGATAGAGCTGATATCCTTTGCGACGGAGGAAGCAAAGATAAAAGCGAAAGCAGGAATAGCTTCTAACAAAAAAGTTTAAAAATGAAATTACTTGAAGGAAAAGTAGCCATTATTACAGGCGCCAGCCGTGGCATCGGAAAAGGAATTGCGGAAGTTTTTGCACAACATGGTGCGAATGTCGCATTTACGTATAGTTCATCGGTAGAATCTGCGATGGCTTTAGAAAATGAATTAAATGGATTAGGCATAAAAGCCAAAGGATATCAAAGCAACGCAGCGGATTTTAACGAAGCACAAACTTTTGTAGACGCCGTGATTGCTGAATTTGGAACCGTAGACATATTGATTAATAACGCTGGAATCACCAAAGACAACTTGCTCATGCGGATGTCTGAAGAAGATTTTGATAAAGTGATTGAAGTCAATTTAAAATCGGTTTTTAATATGACCAAAGCCATTCAAAAGACCTTTTTGAAACAACGTGCGGGTTCGATTATCAATATGAGTTCGGTGGTAGGAGTGAAGGGCAACGCGGGACAAACCAATTACGCGGCTTCGAAAGCGGGTGTAATTGGCTTTACCAAATCGGTGGCTTTAGAATTGGGATCGAGAAACATTCGTTGCAATGCGATTGCGCCAGGATTTATTGAAACTGAAATGACCGCAAAACTCAATGAAGATGTGGTACAAGGATGGCGAGATTCTATTCCGTTGAAACGTGGCGGAACGACCATAGATGTTGCCAATGCTTGTTTATTCTTGGCTTCCGACATGAGCGCTTATGTGACGGGACAAGTATTGAATGTGGATGGAGGAATGTTGACTTAGGAATTATTTTAAATTTTAAATTCAAGATTTAAATCATCATTCAAAACTCAAAAATTTGAACCCGAGTGCTCTGCCCAAACTGAACGAAGTTAATTCAAAATAATAGATGACTATAAGCACGATTTTATTGATAATACTGTCTTTTATCATAGCGGCTGGATTGTCATTTTACCAGTACTTTTATAAGAACACCAACGTAAGCAAGCTAACATGGTTATTGGCTGGCTTGCGATTTATTGCGGTATTTGGGATTTTATTGTTGTTGATCAATCCGATTTTACGAAACAAGACCTTTGAAACTATTAAGACGCCTTTGCCGATTATAGTTGACAATTCGAGTTCGATAGTCGATTTGAAGGCGAATGTTTCTGCTGTAGAATTGTATGAAAAACTTAGCAGTAATGCGGCTTTAAAAGAGAAGTTTGAAGTGCAATCGTATCGTTTTGATTCGGAGTTTGAAACGGCAACCGATTTCGATTTTAAAGGAAAACAAACCAATATTGAAGAAGTTGCCAAAAACCTTAAGAGTATTTATCGCAATGCTGTCTTTCCGACGATATTGATCTCCGATGGAAATCAAACAATTGGCAATGATTATGTATTTAGTTTTGATGCCAACAAAAAGGTATATCCTTTGGTGTTGGGCGATACAACGACATTTCTCGATATCAAGATTACGCAACTGAATGTCAACAAATATGCCTTCCACAAGAATAAGTTTCCAGTAGAAGTTTTTGTGAATTATGCTGGAACAAAGGCGATTGCGGCTGATTTCAAAATCTCACAAGGCAATACAATTCTAAATACCCAAACGGTATCATTTTCTCCGGAGAAAAAGTCAGCGATTTTGAATGTATTGCTTCCTGCCAATCAGGTCGGTTTGCAGATTTTTAAAGCATCGATTACATCCAATGAGTCGGAGAAAAACACGTATAACAACACCAAGAATTTTGCGGTTGAAGTCATCGATCAGAAGACCAATATTGCCATTATTTCAGAAATTAATCATCCAGATATTGGTGCCTTGAAACGCGCTATTGAAACTAATTCACAGCGAAAAGTAACGATACTTAAACCTAATGAAATCAAAACGTTATCGGATTATAATGTTTTAATTTTGTACCAGCCGTCCAGCAACTTTAAGTCGGTTTTTGAAAGCAATGCGATTGCTCAAGTCAATACCTGGATTATCACTGGGACAAGTACGGATTTTACCACATTGAATCAATATCAAAGTAGTTTGGTTTTTAGGATGAGCGGACAAAGAGAAGATTATATCGGAAGCTTTCAATCTCAATTCAATTTGTTTGCTGTAGACGACATTGGTTTTGAGCAATTTCCGCCTTTGCAAAATGCATTTGGAACCATTACCACTAATGCCAATGTTGAAGTTTTACTATCGTCGAAGATTCGAAATATTGAAACCAATGCACCTTTATTAGCGTTCGCTGAGAATCAAGGAAAGCGCACCGCCTTTTTATTAGGCGAAAACATCTGGAAATGGCGCATGCATAGTCATGTTGAGACAAAATCGTACGAGAAGTTTGATGTGTTTGCCGATAAGATTGTTCAGTATTTGTCGTCAAATAATTCCAGAAAATCTTTGGTAGTCAATCACGAGAGTTTCTACAATTCTGGAGATGCGATTGAGATCAGCGCGCAGTATTTCAATAAGAATTACGAGTTGGATGAGAAAGCACGATTGACCATTTCGGTAACCAATAAGAATACGAAACAAAATAAGAAGTACGATTTGTTACGAAGTAGCAATGCTTTTAAAGTCAACCTCGATGGACTTGGAGCAGGGCAATACCAATTTACCGTCAAAGAGCTCAACTCAAATACGGCGTACAATGGTTATTTTGAAATTCTTGATTTTGATATAGAGAAACAATTCGTCAATCCAGATTTGAAAAAGCTGCAACAATTGGCTTTACAGACGAAAGGTTCGGTTTTTATGCCGAGTCAAGTTGATGCTTTGATCAAGTCGCTGTTAGAAAATCCCAATTACAAAGCCATTGAAAAAGCGATTGTAAAGAAAACGCCGTTAATTGATTGGGTTTGGTTGTTGATTTTGATTGCAGTCGCGCTTGGTAGCGAGTGGTTTATTAGAAAATACAATGGGTTATTGTAGTTTGACGCAATAAATATTTAATTATCAAAAGATCATTTCATGATAAAAAGACTTTTTTTACTTGTTTTCCTTTTATTTTTTCTGCCCAAAAGTAAAGCACAACAATGGCAAAATGACCTACAAATTGGTTTAAAAGAAGCCGCTCAGCAAAACAAAAAAGTATTGTTGTTTTTTTCAGTACCAGAACGTTGTGAATCGTGCAATAAATTGGAGAGAAATATTTTCAAATCTCCAGAGTTTATTGAATTTGCTAGCGAAAACTACGTGCTAGTAAAAATCGATTTTTCATATGATGCACAAGAATTAACTAAAGCGCAACTAGAAAAGAATTTACTCATCGTTGAAAAGTATAATAAAGACGGGTTTTTTCCTCACGTTGTGGTATTAAATAAAGACGCAAAAATTACTAATAAAGTGGACGTTTATACCCGTGAAACGCCACAGCAGTATTTGTCTTTATTGCGAAGAAATTCTAAATCATAACGATGCTATTGACTTTGATACGCTTTTTTTCTTAATATTTCCGACGCTGTTTGGTAATACGAAATCGTCTCT
>CALPOS020000113.1 GCA_943325255.2 Sphingobacterium thalpophilum | reverse complement strand
CGAAGTTTTAGCAGGCGACTTAGTCACGAACTTAATGGAACAAATCAAACAGTTTCAACCGGGTTTCACCCTCAACGAAAAAGCAGAAACCATCGACAAATTAGACGATGGGACTTTCATCGTAACTACCAACAAAGGAACCATACACCACGCAAAGTCTATTGCTATTGCGGGTGGATTAGGAAGTTTTGACCCCAGAAAACCACTCATCGACAACATCGAATACTACGAAGAAAAAGGCGTGGAGTATTTCGTCAAAGATCCAGAATTGTTTCGCGATAAAAATATTGTAATCGCTGGAGGTGGTGATTCTGCTTTAGATTGGAGTATTTTCCTTGCAGACGTTGCCGCCAAAGTAACCCTAATTCACCGCAGAAACGAATTTCGCGGCGCCTTAGATTCGGTCGAAAAAGTGCAAGAATTCAAAAAATTAGGTTTAATCAATTTGATTACACCAGCAGAAGTCGTTCAATTACATGGCGATGATCATTTAAATGCCATTACTATCGATATCGACGGAAACCAACAAAAAATAGCAACCGATTATTTTATTCCACTATTCGGATTGTCACCAAAACTGGGCGCTATCGCCAATTGGGGACTGGAAATCGAGAAGAATGCAATTGTTGTGAATAACGCTTTAGATTATCAAACCAATATCCCCGGAATTTATGCAATTGGCGATGTAAATACGTATCCAGGAAAACTAAAACTGATTTTGTGTGGTTTTCACGAAGCCACTTTGATGTGCCAAAGTATTTACCAACGCATGAATCCAGGAAAAAAATATGTGTTGAAATACACCACCGTTTCTGGTGTTGATGGTTTTGACGGCACAAGAAAAGAAGCCGAAAAAGCGGTGGTTAAATCGATTGATTAATTTTCTAAATTTGTTTCTTTAAAAGGTAGTTATGGATAGTTTCAGAATGGATAGAACTGTAGTTTCAAAGGCTTCATTTTTAGAAGCTGATGATCATGTAACTTTTTATAATGATAAGACCCCTCTGGAACGTTTGAACTACGCTTGTGATATTATCAATTCAATTTTTGATACAACTCCTGAAAAGAAAGTAGACAAAACAATTTTTTCCGCAAGAAAACATGCCAAACTTATTCAATATTGATTTTTTAGATTTCTTAGAACTTTTAGACAAACACAATGTCGACTATTTATTAGTAGGTGGTTATGCAGTTATTCTACACGGCTATGGCAGAAGCACAGGAGATTTAGATTTATGGATAAACCAAAATTCAGAGAATTATAAAAAATTAAAGCAAGTTTATGGTGATTTTGGTACGCCAATATTTTTAATTGAAGATTTTGAAAGCGAAAAATTTGATGTTTGGAGTATAGGCGTTGAACCACGAAAAATAGAAATAATAACAAAAGTTAGCGGGTTGAATTTTGCAGAAAGTTCAAGAAATTGTATGTGGTTAGAATTAGAAAAAGTTAAAGTTCCATACATTGATTTTGACGATTTGATGAAAAACAAAAAAGCCACAGGAAGATTAAAAGACTTAGCAGATATAGAACAACTGAAGAAAAAAAAACAATAATGCCCCAAGACATAACCATAGTAATTACTGATCGCGAGGGCATCACTCACGGAGTACAAGCCCCAACCGACATGAACTTAAACATCATGGAGTTAGTTCGAATGTATGAACTAGCGCCGGAAGGAACGATCGGCATTTGCGGTGGCATGGCGATGTGCGCTTCTTGTCAATGTTACGTACTTAACGATGTTCTGCAAACCGAACGCAATGACGATGAAGAAGCAATGTTGTCGGAAGCTTTTAATGTTAAGTCCAACAGCCGCTTAGGATGCCAAATTCTCATCACCGAAGATTTGGATGGTTTGGCGATTGAATTGGCTCCAGAAGCATAATCCGTTTAGTCTCCTAAACTCATAAGTGCTTTTGGCAAAATCCTATCTACAAATTTGGAATACGCTAATTCCGAAGGATGCAAGCCATCACTGGCCACTAACTCCGGCTGGGATAAACCCAATCTGGTGATATCCGTAATGTTGATAAAAACAATGCCATTCTCCGCACAATAATTTTGTGCAAAGGCATTGTATTGATCTATTCCGGTAGAAATATTAACCGCGCCCTGCCCAAATGGTGTGTAAGCATAATCAGGAATAGAAACCACAATGACATTGGTTTTATCTCCTTTTGCCAAAGCAATTGATTTAATGACTAATTGCGGAAACTCGGTTTCGTAGAGCGAAAAAGGTTTGTTTTGGTATTGATTGTTGACGCCAATCAACAGCGTCACTAGGTCGAAGTTGGTGGAAGGATTTACTAAATTGATTTCAGATAATAAATTTGTAGTGGTCCAACCTGTTTTTGCAATGACTTGCAAAAGAAAAGAATTGTTCGGATAAGAAGCTTGTAAACTCGCTTTGAGTTGCTCCGGAAATCGGCAAGTCGTGCATACACTTTGACCAATCGTATAACTATCGCCCAACGCCAAATAATTGATTTGTTTTTGGCTTTCATTAATGTAGACAGGTCTCGTCTGCTCTTTGTCACAACCGAATAAACCAACAAAAAGCAACAAATACCATAATTTCATAACGCCCTTTTTTTGATTCCCAGTGACCATATAATTGTATTGGTTGTTTTAGACCATTTCGGTTTTCATAGCAATTTTCTCCTCTATCGCGTCCCAAAGTCCAATGCGTTTTTCTAAAGCAATTATTGAAGTTTCTTTTACTTCGTCCCATTTTAAGGCATCGTCACCACAAAGTTCAGCAATCATTTGCATCGCCATTGGCCCGTGTTCATCAGCATCAATTTCGATGTGCCTTTCGAAATAATAAATCAACTTCGACAAATCGGTTTCTGGAAAGTTTTCTTGGAAGTTTTTCAAGATTTCGGTAAACATGCTCGGAATCAAATCTTCCCGTCCGAAAGTAAATGCTGCGGCAATTTTATGAGATTTTCCTTCTTCAATAATTTGAAATGTAAAATCTAAAAAAGCTTTCACATTCGGATGCAAATGGCTTTGCTTTATTGCCACGAAGATGTTTTGTAAGGAAAACACGTTGTCAATAAAATGGTCAATTTCGGAAGTGTCTGCACCGCATGATTTCATCGCATCCACATACATTTCAAAATGGCTTTGGCGTTTGCCTTCTAATGTCAAATCGCTTTCTTCTGCCACCACAATTTCATTGATCAAGTAGCGAATTTCAGGATTGCTTGTCGCAAACCAAGGCGTTGTCGTGCATGTCAATTGCGATTGTAAAGCTTTCAAGAGTGACATAAAATCCCAAACCGCATAAACATGACTTTCCAAAAAGCAATGCAAGTCGTCTAAAGTTTGCACTTTTTGATACAACGAATGTTGTAACAAATGCTGTTTTTGGTTTTGAATACTAGCATTAATGTTCTCGATAATCATAGCAGTTATTTTTTTGTAAATGTAAAAAAGCCTCCCGTTTCCAAGAAGCTTTTCTGTTGAATTTATTAATACTTTAATAGTTGTTGATTAACTAATTTCACCACCGCAAATACGACGATATAAAATTCTGAAGTCATCTAAAAGCCTTCTATTTCCTTACATGTCTTATATTGTTCAAAAAAACATTAGCCAACCATAAAAGGCATATCAGGAAATATAAGAGTAAAATCGATTTTATTTTATTTGAAAATTAAGTCATTAGGTTTCATAAGGGACAAAAACTAAATGACTATTAATACCTTAATCGTTCAAACTTTAAATCTTATTTAAACGCCGGAATTCCAGTAATATCAGCCCCGGTAATCAACAAGTGAATGTCGTGGGTACCTTCATAAGTAATCACACTTTCCAAATTCATGCTGTGTCGCATGATTGAATAATCGCCCGTAATTCCCATGCCACCTAATATTTGTCTTGCTTCACGAGCAATATGAATCGCCATATCCACATTATTTCTTTTTGCCATCGAGATTTGTGCGGTGGTTGCTTTTCCTTCATTTCGCAAAACACCCAAACGCCAAGTGAGCAATTGCGCTTTGGTAATTTCAGTAATCATTTCCGCTAATTTCTTTTGTTGTAATTGGAAAGAAGCGATTGGCTTATCAAACTGAATTCTTTCTTTTGCATAACGCAAAGCCGTATCGTAGCAATCCATCGCAGCGCCGATGGCACCCCATGCAATTCCATATCGCGCCGAATCCAAACATTGCATCGGAGCACCCAAACCAGATTTCCCTGGCATCAAGTTTTCTTTCGGCACTTTTACGTTATTAAACACCAATTCGCCTGTAGCCGAAGCGCGAAGTGACCATTTATTATGCGTTTCTGGAGTTGTAAATCCTTCCATGCCGCGTTCTACGATGAGTCCGTGAATTCTTCCCTCTTCATTTTTCGCCCAAACCACTGCAACGTCTGCAAATGGCGCGTTTGAAATCCACATTTTAGCGCCGTTCAATAAATAATGGTCGCCCATATCTTTAAAGTTAGTGGTCATTCCACTCGGATTAGAACCATGATCAGGTTCTGTCAAACCAAAGCATCCCATCATTTCTCCTGTGGCTAATTTTGGCAAATATTTTTGACGTTGTTCTTCAGTTCCGAATTTCCAAATCGGATACATGACCAATGACGATTGTACCGATGAGGTCGAACGAACACCAGAATCACCGCGTTCTATTTCTTGCATGATCAATCCGTAAGCAATTTGGTCTAAACCAGCACCGCCGTATTCTTCAGGTATATATGGACCAAATCCACCAATTTCACCCAAACCTTTGATGATTTGTTTCGGGAATTCGGCACGTTGTGCGTAGTCTTCAATGATGGGAGAAACTTCACGTTTTACCCATGCCCGCGCAGCATCACGTATTAATTTATGTTCCTCAGTGAGTAAATCATCTAACAAATAGTAATCTGGAGCTTGAAATAAATCTGGTCGCATAATGTTTAATTTGGTTTACGAAAACGTTTGCAAATTTAAGGAAATATTTCAAAAAAAAGGGCAATCATTTTCTTTTTCACACAATTTAAAGGTTGTTTAACCTCATATTTTCAATTTAGCGAAGAACCCTGCACGATAAAGGCAAACAAGAAAATTCGGACAAATATGCGGGTATTTATTTTTTATCTTTTTTACCATCTTCAAGATTTCCAAACTTCTGAAGGGGAATTGCGCCGAGAAGTATCCTAAAAAGAACCAGTAAAGAGATAAAGTGTTGTTTGGCAATTAATTAAAAATATTTATTTTTGCAAGAGTAAGTCAAAATTTTAATTTTAGGAGCGGATAATTTTGGTTTTGAGCAACAATAAATTCCCCAGATCTTCTCATGCATGCAGTGCAATGCTCAGCAGCATTTGGTGTATTTCTGATTTGATGCCGGGTCCACATAATTGTCTTTGCTCAGGCAATTTGTTTAGTAAATAATGTCATAATCATTTAGCGCATAATTATGAAAAAGTTTTTAATGTTTCCGATGCTTTTAATGGGAGTTGGAGCTTTTGCTCAGGTAGGAATTAACACTACCACACCCAACGCCCAACTCGAAGTTAAATCGAGCAACGAGGCTACTCCGGCCAATACCGACGGTATTATCATTCCGAAAATAAATACCTTTCCGGTGGTCAACCCTACGGCAGCGCAACAAGGGATGATGGTATATCTAACCACTACAGTCGGCACGAGAGCACCGGGTTTTTACTATTGGGATAATAACACAACCACATGGATTGGCGTGGGTAGCAATAATGCCAATGCCTGGGGATTGACCGGAAATGATGGCACCACTCCCGGCAACAATTTTATGGGTACTAGTGACGATAAGGATTTAGTTTTTAAAAGAAATAATGTCCTGGCCGGAAAACTTCAAATAAACAACACGTCATATGGCTTAAATTCGTTTTTTTCTAATACCACTGGTAGTTTTAATGCAAGCCTTGGTGTTTTTTCGCTTTTTTCCAACACCACTGGCCAACAAAACGCGGGATTTGGTGCCTATGCGCTTTGGTCAAATACGACCGGCTCAAAGAATGCAGCTTTTGGGACAAACGCCATGTTGAGCAACACTACTGGAATTGAGAATACCGCTTTAGGAGCAGCTTCTCTGTTACGTAATACAAGTGGGAATTACAATACGGCAGGCGGTTTCAATTCATTATTCGCCAACACCACTGGCCAACAAAACGCGGGATTTGGGGCCTATTCGCTTTGGTCAAATACGACCGGCTCAAACAATGCAGCTTTTGGGACAAACGCTATGTTGAGCAACACTACTGGAATTGAGAATACCGCGTTGGGAGTAGCTTCTCTTTACGCTAATACAACCGGAAACTTCAATACGGCAGGTGGTTTAAATTCATTATTTACCAACACTACAGGCAACCAAAACGCAGGATTTGGGGCCTATTCGCTTCGGTCAAATACAACCGGTTCTAACAATGCAGCTTTTGGGACAAGCGCTATGTTGAGCAACACTTCTGGAAATAATAATACAGCTTTGGGAGCAGCTTCTCTCCAGGGTAATACAACCGGAAACTTCAATACGGCAGGTGGAATCAATTCATTATTTACCAACACTGTGGGTGTTGAGAATACCGCTTTGGGAGCAGCTTCTCTTCAATCTAATACAAGCGGAAACTACAATACGGGTATTGGAACAAAGGCTATGTTTAGCAACACCACAGGCAACCAAAACGCAGGATTTGGGGCTTATTCGCTAACGAATAACACGCTGGGCAGCAACAATATGGGGTCTGGCGCCAACGCTTTACTTTTGAACACTGAAGGTAATGATAATGCTGCT
>CALPOS020000112.1 GCA_943325255.2 Sphingobacterium thalpophilum | reverse complement strand
TAATGAAGGATTAGGCGCTGGCACTTTTGATTTTTCGACTTATGAAAATACGATCAAACAGAATCCGTCGGATGAAGTGACATTCTACACCAATAGTGAAGATTTATTAAGTAATTCTAATTCAATACAAGACATTGCTAACTACACGTCAAATAGTACTCCTGCAACTATTTTTGTAAAAGTTGACAACGGGAATTGTTTTCAATATGGTTCTTTTATTTTGAAGACAATTAAATGTCCACCAATCGTTTATAATTACGTGTCAGCCAATAATGACGGTACCAACGACACCTTTACTATAAAAGGACTACGAGATGTTTTTTTCAACTTTAAGTTAGAAATATACAATCGATGGGGTCACTTGGTTTGGACCGGAAATAATAACTCACCCAATTGGGATGGTCAAGCCGCACAAGGCTACATTTTAGATAATTCACAAATTATTGATGGCACTTACTTCTACAGCCTTGAATTAAACGATGCGGACTATCCTGATCCATTGTTCGGGTACCTTTTCGTAAATAGATAATCCACCGTTCTTTCTACTGAGTTTCATTTTAATTAAAGTTTAACAGTTGTTCTAGAATCTTACACATTACATTTTTGGAAAGCTAAAGTTTTTTAGATTAATTTAGCCAAAAATTAAACTTTTATTTAAATGAAGACCCTTTTTTCTGCAATACTGCTAACTTTTTGTACTTCTGTTGCCTTTTCTCAAACCGAAGAGGATAAGTTAAAAATTCTTGCTGCAACCAATGTAGCTGAACTTTATAGGTTAGCGCCAATTTACGATTCTATATTTAAAGCTGAAAAAGAACTTGCTTGGAAAATGGCAAAAATAAAGGGATGGAAAACGCTCTTCAATTCAGGCAAAAATGGCGGCGTTACCGAATTAATCAGAATAAACAAATACGGTAATCCTGTTTATTACACCACTGATAATGTGGGAGCGGCAATAACAACGCGCGCTAATCGCCTTAATTCTGGTGGGAGTCTCGGATTGAGTTTAGACGGTCAAAATATGACAATCGGAATTTGGGACGGAGGCCGCGTGAGAACAACACACAACCTTCTTACCGGACGCGTAACCCAAGTTGACAATCCACCAAGTTTGTCAGCACATGCAACACATGTTGGTGGAACTATGATGGGAAATGCAACAGCAAGTGCTAGTGCGAAAGGAATGGCTTCTCAAGCAAATCTGCGCGCATACGATTGGAATAGTGACGGTAATGAAGTAACACTAGCTGCAGCAAATGGTCTTTTGGTTTCGAATCATTCCTATGGTGCGGACCCCGATTTTGTCTCTCTTGCGGACTGGGGACGATATGATGGAGAAGCAAAATTCTTTGATAATGTCATGTTTAATGCGCCTTATTACCAGTTTGTAAATTCTGCAGGTAATTCGCGAAATGGAGGTTACAATGACGAAAAACAAGGTTACGATTTGTTGTCAGGAAAAAGTACATCGAAGAATGGAATTATCGTAGCTGCAGTGAATCAAGTAAGTAATTATACCGGTCCAAGTAGCGTTGTCATGTCTGGTTTTAGCAGTTACGGACCGACAGATGACGGCAGAATCAAGCCCGATATTTGCGGAAAAGGAGTAAACGTAAGATCATCTACGTCAAATACTGACAATTCTTATAGTAGTTATAGTGGTACATCGATGTCGTCTCCAAACGTTGCGGGAACTTTATTACTATTACAGCAGCATTATAAAAATGTGAAAGGTGGATTTATGAGAGCGGCTACTTTGCGTGGACTTGCTATTCATACCGCGGATGAAGCGGGAACTGCTCTTGGACCCGACTATCGCTTTGGTTGGGGTTTACTTAATGCTGAAAAAGCAGCCGTTTTAATTACCAATGAGGGAACCCAATCCTACATGCAGGAAAATATCTTGCAGAATGGAAAATCCTACTCTTTTGACATCAACCCAATCAACGCGACACAACCCATAGTTGCATCTATTTGTTGGACAGATCCAGCTGGAATTGTACAACAAAGCAATCAAATTGATTTGTCTACACCAGCATTAGTCAATGACTTGGATATAAGAATTACCAAAGGAAACGAAGTTAACTTTCCATGGAAATTAAATCCAATTGAAGTTGATGAGCCTGCAACCAAAGAAGATAACAAGGTTGACAATGTTGAAAAAATCGAAATTGCAAATCCAGTTGGAACCTATACGGTCACCGTTACTCATAAAGGTAACTTGGTAAATAATTTACAGCAGTACTCTTTAATAATAAGTGGCGTTACCTCAAATCAAATGCTACTATCATCCGATAGCAGTTTAATAAACCGAAATTGTGTAGGCGCCGACGAATCTTCTTTTACCTATCAGCTCAATACGCCTGCTGCATTTTCAGAAACTGCCTCTTTTGAAGTACTCGGTTTACCTGCAGGTGCTAGCGCAACTTTTAGTCCATCTACACTTTCCGCTTCTGGAACCGGATCAGTACTAATATCAGGATTGAGTTCAGCACAAGTTGGCAATATTCCTTTAACACTGCGAGCAACTTCAGCTTCCTATAATGCTTCTTTACGTTTAAGCATATCAATTCAAAATACATTGACAGCGGCGCCAAACTTAACTGCACCGGCAAACAACACCAATCCGGCAGACACAAACCCAACATTAATCTGGGAAAATATAGGTGGTAATGTGACCAATTATACGATTGAGATTTCAAAAGATAACCTTTTTGCAACTAATGTGTCATCGTACGAAAGTGCAACCAATCAGATTGATATTTCAGATTTAGATTATGGAAGCGATTATTATTGGAGAGTGAAGTCGAATAATATTTGTGGTTCTTCAACCTACTCCTCTGTTTATAAATTCACCACACAATGCAGCGACGGAAATGAGATTACCATTTCTGAAATCACTGTTGAAGGCGCAACGATATCATGGTCTAATCCTAACGGATCTTCGCTATTCGAAATATTGGTTGTTCCTCAAGGTACGGGACCCGTAGGCGTTTTTCAAACCGTTAACACCAATTCTTACAACCTAACAGGCTTAAATTCATATAGCAATTATGATTTTTATGTGCGAGCAAGTTGCAGTAATGGTGTGTTTTCCGCGCTAAGCAATGCCTCATTTTCGACACTAATTAACTTCTGTGTTGACGGTATTTTCTTTGATTCTGGTGGCCCAAGTGGTAATTATTCTAATGGAGAAAACTATACGACAATTATTACTCCGAGCAATCCAGGCGAAAAAGCTAGCGTAACTTTTACTTCTTTTTCACTGGAGAATCAAGCTGATAAACTAAGAATTTATAATGGTCCAAATACAACCTTTCCTTTTATTGGCGAACAATACGGATTTACCGGCAACAACAATCCGGGTACAATAACTTCAACGGACGACTCCGGAGCACTAACCTTTGCCTTCTATTCTGATGGAATCAACACCTCTCCGGGATGGACCGCAACTGTCAATTGTGCTGTGTTAGGTCTTTCTAATTTTAGTCAAGATCAATTGTCTTATTATCCAAATCCAACAAGTGATAAAGTTAATTTTTCAAGTCCAAAGACGATAAAATCAATTTCGATTTACAATCTATTGGGTCAATTGGTGCAAGAAGAAACACCTGATGCAAAGCAATCAATCATCGATATTTCGCGACTTACGGTTGGACAATATTTGTTTAAAGTTGCCACTGATTCGACCGTATCAACCGTGAAAATCATAAAAGCTAATTAATGTAGTTATTCAATATTAAAATGCCTTGTAAATAAATACAAGGCATTTTTTTTTATTTGCAATTCTATTATACATTTGAAGTTCAAAATTTTACCAGCTTGAAACTAATAACCTCCATTCAAAATCCTTTTATCAAGTCGCTTGTGCAATTGCAAGAAAAAGCGAAAGCGCGCAAACAATCCGGTACTTTTTTGATTGAAGGAAAGCGGGAAATTGAGCTAGCAATTCAGGGTGGATATGAACTAGAAACCATATTGTTTTTTCCAGATTTGATCACTATCAGTCAATTGAATCAAATCGTGAGCAAGCATGTTCCGCTCATCGAAATCAACAAAGAAGTCTACCAAAAATTAGCCTATCGCGATACCACAGAAGGAATTCTCGCCGTTGCCAAAACCAAATCGATGCAATTATCAGATTTGAAATTGTCAGACAATCCATTGATTTTAGTTGCAGAAGCACCCGAAAAACCAGGAAACATAGGTGCTTTACTGCGAACCGCCGATGCTGCCAATCTAGACGCGGTCATTATTGCCAATCCAAAAAGCGATATGTACAATCCGAATATTGTTCGATCAAGCGTGGGTGGATTGTTTACCAATCAAATTGCAGTGGGCAGCACTTCAGAAATCATCGCATTTTTGCAGCAAAACAAGATTAATTTTTATAGTGCGACCTTGCAAAATTCAACCTCTTATCACACACAAGATTTTACCCAACCAACGGCTGTAGTGGTGGGAACAGAAGCCACCGGCCTATCTCAAGACTGGCGGGATCAAGCCACGCAAAATATCAATATTCCGATGCAAGGCGCGATCGATTCGATGAATGTTTCGGTGGCTGCCGCAATACTTATTTTTGAAGCGAAACGGCAGCGGAATTTTCAATAGTAAAGAAATCGCAATTGAAGAGTGGCGGTTTTCAAAGAAAAATCTTCTTAACGATTAAACGAACAACCGATTAAACGATTCAACGTAATCCTCTACCGCGAGACAAACCGCGTGAAGGATGGCAGCGAAAATCCCACAGCGAGGCACGAGCGAGGAATTGCAGCGAACAGCCTGACCCTTGCGGTCACGCCCACCCGAGCAAAGCGAACTGGCGCAGCAAACTTTCAATACTATTTATCCATTGCGAATTATAAATTAAAATTGTACATTTCGATTGTAATTTCTATTTTTAAGAATTGAAGTACAAAAGCTATGGTCGAAATTGATATTGAAAAAGAAAACAAAGCAATTGCTAAGGAATACAAGGAGTTACTCCGCATCAGTTACCAAACGCTGAGTGCTGAGGATAAAAAACTCATTCGTAAAGCATTTGATTTAGCCGTAGATGCTCACCAAGAGCAACGACGTAAGTCTGGCGAAGCGTATGTTTTTCATCCGATTGCCGTAGCAAAAATTGTGGCGTCTGAAATTGGATTGGGCGCGACAGGTATTGCCGCCGCTTTGATGCACGATGTGGTAGAAGATACGGATATCACGGTTGCCGACATCGAAAAAATGTTTAATCCGAAAGTGGCGCAACTCGTTGAAGGATTAACCAAAATCTCCCAAGTTCAAAAAGACCTGAACGTGTCGATGCAAGCCGAAAATTTCCGTAAAATGCTGTTGACTTTAAACGACGACGTTCGGGTAATTCTGATCAAACTTGCGGACCGTTTGCACAATATGCAGACGATGGAGTCGATGCCAGAGCACAAACAAGTGAAAATTGCTTCTGAAACATTATATATTTATGCACCGCTCGCCCATCGTTTGGGGTTGTACAATATCAAAACGAAGCTGGAAGATTTGGGGTTGAAATATACCGAGCCCAAAATTTACAATGATATTGTCAGCAAAATCAAAGAAACCAAAGAAGAGCAAGACGAATATATTAATGCCATTACTGAGGTTTTGAAGAAATCTCTAGATGAAGAAAACGTAGAATATATTATCAAAGGAAGACCAAAATCTATTTACTCTATTCGTCGCAAAATGAAAGCGCAGAACGTGAGTTTTGATGAAGTCTATGATAAGTTTGCATTGCGAATTGTATATAAATCGAATCTTCACGACGAGAAGTTTATTGCTTGGAAAATCTATTCAATTGTTACAGATCACTATCGTCCAAGCCCGAGCAGATTGCGTGATTGGATTTCCTCTCCAAAATCGACTGGATACGAAGCCTTGCACATTACCGTCATGGGACCCAAAGGACGTTGGGTAGAAATTCAGGTTCGCAGTGAGCGCATGGATGAAATTGCAGAAAAAGGCTACGCAGCACATTACAAATACAAACAAGGCGCGAGTGAAGAAAGCGGTTTGGATGTGTGGCTGAATTTACTAAAAGAAGCATTAGAAAACTCAGAAACCAATGCGGTTGATTTCGTAGAAGACTTCAAAATGAATCTCTACGCCAAAGAGATTTTTGTTTTTACGCCTAAAGGAGAAATCAAATCGTTGCCAAAAGGTGCAACTTCGTTAGATTTTGCGTTCAGCATTCACTCCGAAATTGGTATTCGAACACGAGGAACAAGAGTCAATGGCAGATTAGTTCCTCTCAATACTGAACTCAAAAGCGGTGATCAAATTGAAGTGATTACCTCGCAAAATCAGAAGCCAACGTCGAGCTGGTTAGACTACGTTACAACCTCACGAGCCAAAAACAAAATCCGAAATGTGCTCAATGAGAACACGAAGAAAATGGCGGAAGACGGCAAGGAGTTGCTAACTCGGAAGTTGAAGCAACTCAAAATTACTTTAAACGAACAAGTGGTAAATGAATTGGTCAATTATTTTAGATTGAAAACCAGTTTAGATTTGTTTTACCGCGTGGGCATTGGCTCGATAGAAAATCAACAGCTCAAGGATTTCGCCGCTCAAAAGAGCAATACGTTGATGAACTTCTTCAAAAGTAAAATCAAAAGAACACACTCGACAGCTGATCCAGATATTCATAAACCAGTCATTAGTAGCAACTATGATATGTTGGTTTTTGGCGCCGATCAAGACCGATTAGATTATAAACTTTCGACCTGCTGCAACCCCATTCCCGGAGATGAAGTATTCGG
>CALPOS020000111.1 GCA_943325255.2 Sphingobacterium thalpophilum | reverse complement strand
GCTTTTCCTCTTCAGAAACATACAAGATGGGTTTGGATTCTATTTCAATCTCTAAATTTAAAGGTTTAAGCAATGATAATCTTCTTTCTATTGCTAGTCCTAAGTTGGTTTTTGGATAGGAAGTGAATGGAAGTTTGTCAGTGTATAAGAAATTTCGTCCGGGCTTTCGATAAGAAATTCTTCTTTTTGCATTACTTAGCAACACAATCAACCAACTTTCTAGTTTTGAATAAGCATCAATTACCAAATCGTATTTTTCTTGTCTTATTTTATAGGCAATCTTAAGAAACTCGATGCTGCTAGATCGATGTTTTTCCTTGAATAAAATAATATTATCAATGTTTGGATTTCCTTGTAAAACTCCCACAGTTGATTCATACACCAGGTAATCAACTTGTGCATTAGGATATGCTTTCTTGAGGTTATTGCATAGAATACTACTTATCAATACATCACCAATCATCTTTTGTTGAATAATCAAAATCTTCATAGAATACTTTATTGTATTGTTAAATCGTTTTCGATTACTCTTCTATTAAAGGACTGGATATAAGCTTTAATAAATTTCTCCATTTCATTTCTTCTAGTTTTTTCCTGAACTAATAGATTATTCATCAAAAAAAGATCCTGTTTAAATTTGTATAAACCAACAGATTTTTGTCCATCAAATGCCAAATAATAATCACCTAAGATGCAATTATATAAATTATCGACGTAGGACACAACAAAATCCTTATCAGAGGTGTACGGTTTTCCGAAAGTAATAAAAGTGTCTTTGATTTTGAGATAATCCAAAACACTCGGCAATATATCGATTTGCTGGAAATTTTTGGCAGATATACCTACTAATTTAGGGTTCGAAGGATCGAAAAAGAATATCGGAATCTTAAATTTCCCCACGTTTGTTAGGTATTGTCCTTTTCTGCAAGACGAGGTATGGTCTGCGGTAAAAACAAACAAAGTATTTTTATACCAAGCTTGACGCTTTGCCTTTCTAAAAAATTGTCTTAAGGCATAATCTGTGTAACCTATGCTTTCATGAATTTCAGTTGTTCCTTTAGGAAATTTTCCTTGGTGTTTTTCGGGAATGGTGTAAGGCATATGTGAAGATATCGTAAAAATTGACGTAAAGAATGGAGTTTTAAATGTACTTACTTTGTCGCAAAAAAAACTCAAGAATTCTTCGTCAAACACACCCCATGTACCGTCGAATGATTCTTCACCAACATATTCGTTTTTCCCAAAATATAGTTCGAATCCGGCAACTTTGCAATATTGGTCGAAATTCTGACTACCGTTGAAGGCACCGTGAAAGAATGAAGTATTGTAGCCGTGCTTCTTCAAGATTTTAGGTAAGCCATATACATCATTGAGTGAATATGCAGAAGATATAAGCGGTGTATTCATTAAACTTGGAATACTTGACATTGTGGAAGGAACCGCATCAATGGATACGCGACCATTGGAAAAACCATTTTTGAAGTAATATGATTTTGTCATTAATGAATCCAAAAAAGGGGAGTATCCTACGTGTATATTTTCGTCTCCAAAACTTTCAAGAATAATGATAACGAGGTTTTTATTTGTTTGCGATTCCTTCGGGTTTGTAATTACAACAGGATTAAATATGGTCTTCAATTCATCCTCTGTATAAAATTTAGGATCAACGAGTGCTTCCTTGTCTTTAATAGTTTTTAGAATACAATAAGGCGTATTGAGCACCGCGGCGGTGTTTCCTATGTTTGAGTAATTAATCGCATCAACAATTCGGATAGGCTTGTCACTAACGCCACCTCTTGCAAACAACAAACCTACTATTAGTGCAATCACTAAGATTCCGGTTTGTTGCAGTAGTTCTTTTTTCGTAATTCGTTCAATTGATGTTACAATCTTAGGATTCGAAAGTGCTTTCCAAATAACTATAGACAATAGAACAAAACTGATAGGCAAGTACCAATATTTTATAAAGAAAATTGGTATTAGTCCTCCAATTTCATTCTCCATTCCTTTAGCGGTAATCAATCCAAATGAACTTCTTCTTCCTGTAAATTTGTAATATTCGAAGTCAATAAAATTCGTCGCAATAAAGATCAGATTAACAACGAGGAACGCTATTTTTAGCCTTTTTTGGTAATTTTTTCTGTACTTAAAATTGCCTGGAATTAAATGCAGTACAATGAAAAACAAATTAATGAAACTGATGGCAGAAAGGTCATAAATAATTCCTCCCCAAAAGACCGACGTGGTCACGTTTGGGAAATAACTTCTATTGAAAATGATGAAAGCTATTCTACAAATCTGGTATATGATAAAAACAACACCAATTCTTTTGAGTAGAATTCTAAGTAAGTTATAGTAATTATTCATGTGAAGATTAGCAAATTCTTATGGAGTAACTAAACAGCCACATCATATTCTCTCAAGGCGTCATTTAATGACGTTTTTAAATCTGTAGAAGGTTTTCTTTTACCTATAATTAAAGCACACGGAACTTGAAATTCTCCAGCTTCAAATTTTTTAGTATAACTTCCTGGAATGACAACAGATCGGGCAGGCACGTATCCTTTCATTTCGACTGGAGTAGGTCCGGTAACATCAATAATCTTTGTCGATGCGGTCAGGCAGACATTCGCTCCCAAAACAGCTTCTTTTTCAACCCGAACCCCTTCAACTACAATACATCTTGAACCAATAAAAGCGCCATCTTCTATGATAACTGGTGCTGCTTGAAGTGGTTCTAAAACGCCACCAATACCAACGCCTCCAGATAAATGTACGTTTTTGCCAATTTGAGCGCAACTTCCAACCGTTGCCCAAGTATCTACCATGGTGCCCTCATCGACGAAGGCGCCGATATTCACATAACTCGGCATTAAAATAACGCCTTTAGCAATATAAGCACCGTGTCTCGCGACCGCATGGGGAACTACGCGAATTCCTTTTTCAGCATAACCTCTTTTGAGTGGAATTTTGTCATGGTATTCAAAAATGCCCACTTCGATTGTTTCCATTTGTTGAATTGGAAAGTATAAGACGACGGCTTTTTTAACCCATTCATTAACCTGCCAACCTTGGTTGGTCGGTTCAGCGACGCGCAATTCGCCAAGGTCTAGTAATTGAATAACTTCCCGTATTGCAGAAGTTGTTGCTGAATCTTGCAATAATTCACGGTTGTCCCATGCAGATTCAATAATTTTTTGAAGTGAATTCATAGTCGAAAAATTTTGGCAAATATAAGACGGGTTTTACGAATGAAAATCGATAGGTACGTATAAATTCTAAAAATAATTAGTCCATGTCAGCCAGCTGAAACAAACTAATTTCACTCTTAAAATTGATTAAAAAACGACGTTTTTTCGCATACAAATACATTTTAATGTCGTCAATTAACATCACCGTAATTGGATTTAATTTTTCGTCTTTACAGAGGTAAATGATTCCTTTATCTGGCAAATTAGTTTTAGAAACTATAGTCAGTTGATAGTTCTTGTCAATTTTTAAATTGATCTTATCACTAGTAAATTCTACTGTTTGAGTCGGTATTTTTTTAGCTGTTCCCCATTCCTGAAATTCATTTCTAGATTGAACTTGGTCAAAGGAAAAAATCTTATACTGCGCAATTCCGCTACATGGAAGTAAAGCTATAATAAAATAGAACAGGTTTTTAAAGGACATTTAATAGATTTTGCTACTGCAATAACGCATTTTTATTTTAATTGGGATAAGCACTCGAAATAAGTTGTTAACACTTTTATGATCATTGTTAATAATTAATTGAACTTTTTTAATTTCGGTCGGTGTAGACGCATCGGCACTAATTGACATCGAACTCACTAGATTTTGTGTACTTTTGAACAATCTTAATATGGATGTAAGATTTATTTGAAAAAAAAAAGATGCCACGAATAATTGCTATTGACTACGGACAAAAAAGAACCGGGATTGCTGTCACCGATGAGTTGCAAATCATTGCGTCCGGTTTGACGACAGTGCCAACAGAAACAATTTTTGATTTCTTGCAATCTTATTTTGAAAAAGAGAAAGTATATAAAGCACTGATTGGTGATCCAAAACAGATGAATGGTCAGCCTTCTGAAAGCGCCAAAATGATTAACGATTTTGCCACTAAGTTTGAACAACTTTTTCCTCACGTGAAAGTCGTACGAGTGGATGAAAGATTTACTTCAAAGATGGCATTGCAGACCATGATTGATAGTGGTCTTAGTAAAAAACAACGTCAAAATAAAGCATTGCTCGACGAGATTTCGGCGACCATCATGTTGCGAGATTATTTAACCAGAAAGATGATTTGAATTTAGGTTAGTATTCTTTTTTCAAATTCAATTCCCATAAAAATTTGCTAATTATTTATTTCCAATTATTCGTTGTGCAATTTTTCACTATTTTTGCCCACCACTTTAGCATTGTTTTGCCAAAGCGCAATTAAATTTTACTAGAATGATTTTACCAATTATCGCTTATGGCGATCCAGTTTTGAGAAAAATGTGCGAGGACGTTTCGCCTGATGATCTCAATTTGAAGGAGACAATTTCGAACATGTATGAAACCATGTATAATGCCTACGGTGTCGGATTAGCAGCGCCTCAAGTTGGATTGCCTATTCGGTTGTTTATTGTTGATACTACGCCTTTTGGCGAAGATGATGATTTGCCAAGTGAGGAACAAAATCAGTTAAAAAATTTCAAACGAACATTTATCAATGCCAAAATGCTCAAAGAAGAAGGTGAAGAATGGGGCTTTAATGAAGGTTGTTTGAGCATACCAGAAGTTCGTGAAGACGTTTTTAGAAAAGATACCATTACGCTCGAATATTTTGACGAGGATTTTAGTAAAAAAACAGAAGTTTTCGATGGATTGGTGGCACGAGTGATTCAGCATGAATACGATCATATTGAAGGAATCTTGTTTACAGACAGAATTTCTTCTCTAAAAAAACAACTCATCAAAAAGAAGTTGCAGAATATCATGGAAGGCAAGACGCGACCTGATTATAAAATGAAGTTTATTGCCAAAAAAGGTAGATGATTTTAGTTAAACGGTAATTTCGTTTAACCGTTTAACCGAATTATCTATTACCGATTCAACAATTAACCAAATAAACGATTAACCAAATAAACGAATAAACATTAAAAAATGAATTTAGAGAAAATATTAGCCATATCTGGAATGCCTGGAATTTACGCTTTAAAAATGCAAACGCGTACAGGATTTGTTGCTGAATCATTGTTGGATGGAAAAAGAGTGACTGTTGGTTTGAGAAGTAATGTGAGTTTATTAACAGAGATTTCTATTTATACGCACGATGCAGAGAAACCTTTAGCGGAAGTAATGCGTGCCATTGCGGTAAAAGAAAATAATGGTCCAGCGCTTTCTCATAAAGAAGACAATTCTAAATTGATCGCGTACTTTAAAGAAATCATGCCAGATTATGATGAAGATCGCGTATATCCATCAGATATAAAAAAGGTTTTCAATTGGTACAATATCTTGCAAAGCAAAGGTTTGGTTTCTAAAGATGAGCCAAATGCTGCCGAAGAAGCTCGTGTGGAAGAAATCGTTAAGGAGAAAGTGGCAGAAGCAAAAAAAGCCAAAACGGAGACAAGCGCTAGTAAGAAACCTACAGAAGCTGGAGATGACAAACCAGCAGCAAAAAAGAAAGCGCCAAAAAAATAGCAATAGAATTTCCCATAATTTAATGAATCCTGTCTCGATTTTCCTGACAGGATTTCTTATTTTTACACAAACCTTGCTTGACGTATGATTAAGCGAATTAACTTTATTCAAATGAATTCAAAACAATTGCAACTCCAGTCTTTTGAACGTTTATTAACGATTATGGATGAACTTCGCGAGAAATGCCCATGGGACAAAAAACAAACTTTCGAATCTTTGCGCCATTTAACAATTGAAGAAACCTACGAACTCGGAGATGCCATTTTGAATCATGATTTGAATGAAATTAAGAAAGAACTAGGCGACTTACTGTTGCACATCGTTTTTTACGCCAAAATTGGAAGCGAAACGGATTCCTTTGATATTGCGGATGTATGCAATGATATTTGCGAGAAGCTCATTCACCGGCACCCGCATATTTACGGCGATGTTGTTGTTGCAGACGAAGAAGAAGTGAAACAAAATTGGGAAAAACTGAAACTCAAAGAAGGGAAGAAGTCGGTTTTAGAAGGCGTTCCTGCTGGTTTGCCCGCCTTGGTAAAGGCAAGTCGAATTCAAGATAAAGTAAAAGGCGTTGGTTTTGACTGGGAAGAACCGCATCAAGTTTGGGATAAAGTGCAGGAAGAATTGAGTGAATTGCAAGTCGAAGTGGCAGATGGAAATCAGGAAAAAATAGAAGCAGAGTTCGGTGACGTGCTCTTTTCGATGATTAATTATGCCCGCTTTTTAAATGTGAATCCAGAAGATGCTTTGGAACGCACGAATAAAAAGTTTATCAAACGTTTTCAATATCTCGAAAGTAAAGCGTCAGATATTGGAAAACCATTGATGGATATGACTTTAGCCGAAATGGATGTGTTTTGGAATGAAGCAAAAAAGCTATAATGATTCCGCTATTCTTCGTAATTTCGAAATGTCATTAATCACAATTTTCTTACCGTCTAAAGCAATCAAGTTTGATTTATTGAATTCAGAAAGCAAGCGAATACAACTTTCCGTTGCCGTTCCAATCATTCCAGCTAATTCTTCTCTTGAAAGTTGAATATGTAAAGAACCATCCTCGTTCACCCCAAAAGTTTCATGCATATAAATCAAAGATTCCGCCAAGCGTTCTTTTACCGACTTTTGTCCCAT
>CALPOS020000110.1 GCA_943325255.2 Sphingobacterium thalpophilum | reverse complement strand
TGGCGGGACATGGACTAGGATTGCAGGTACTGGAGGAACATTTGATTCCGTTACAGGAACATTTTCGCCGGCTCCAGGAGCAACAACAAGTTCATTTGAGTATACTATCGAAGTTCCATTACCATGCGGATCGGACACTAGTGTTGCGACTGTATACATGTCTGCACAACCTAATGCTGGAACTGATGGAACCATAAATGTCTCAAATACAACAAATACATCAATTGATTTATATTCTATAATCAGCGGATTTCAACCTGGCGGAACTTGGACAAGAACTTCAGGTTCTGGCGGAACTTTTAACGCGGCAATAGGAACCTTTAACCCATTCCCGGACGCAACCTCTAGTACATTTAGTTATACTATTGTTGGAGTAGCGCCTTGTTTGAGTGACTCTAGTGTCGCTACAGTTGCAACCTCTTCGATTGTTGTTCCGCAGTTTAGCGAAGTAGCGGCATTGTGTTCAGGTGCAGTGGCACCAATTTTACCCTTAGTATCTAACAATGGAATTACAGGATCTTGGACGCCATCTAATATTGATAATACACAAAGTGGAATCTATACATTTATACCTGACCCAGGACAATCGGCAGTTTCGGTAACATTGTCGATTATAGTTATTCCATCCCCAACGGCAACAATAATTGTTCCCGATACAGTCATAATTGGTTCTCCTTATGTGGTTACTTTTACAGGAACCCCTAGCGCAATTATCACCTACCAGTTTAACGGTGGAACAAATCAAACTATAGTGCTCAATACTGCTGGACAGGCAACTATTTTTTTTGAAAATGCAATCGCAAGTACCATATGTTTAGTAAGTGCTTCAAACATTTGTACAACGCCTTTAAGTGATTGTGCTACAGTGAATATTGTGGACGTTCCAGCACCAATTGGCAATCCTAGTCAGACCTTTGGTCCGGGAGCTACATTGGCTGATGTTGTTGTCGTGGGTGAAAATATTCAGTGGTATGACGGCGCTGGCAGAAGCGCAAATCCTAATCCATTGCCATTGAGCACACTACTTGTCGATGGCGTAACTTATTATGCAAGCCAAACTAGTAATGGTTATGAAAGTCCAGATCGATTGGCTGTTACTGTAGAAGTTACTTTAGCAACCAATTCGTTTGATTTTACAAATTTAACTTTTGGACCAAATCCTGTAGAAAATATTTTGAACATTGGCTCAGAAGAAATATTCCAAAAAGTGAGCGTTTACAACTATTTGGGACAAGCAGTATTGCAACATTCGTATACTACTTCAGATTTGAAACTCGATTTAGGATTTCTTACAAAAGGAAATTATTTTGTAAAATTAGAATCTGAAAGCAAGCAAGAAGTTATTAAAATTCTTAAAAATTAGGCGGTTAGTTTTTTTAAATCAGCAATAGTCTGAGTAGGGTTTTTCGCTTTAAAAACAAAATTTCCAGCCACCAAAACATCAGCGCCGGCAGCCACAAGTTGCGTGGCGTTTTTGTTGGTCACACCGCCGTCAATTTCAATTAAAGTACCAGCGTTTTTTCTTTTAATTGTCGCCTTTAGTTTGGTTACTTTTTCGTAAGTGTTTTCAATAAATGACTGTCCCCCAAAACCTGGATTAACACTCATGACACAAACCAAATCAATATCATTGATGACATCTTCTAACAAATCGATGTTTGTATGAGGATTGATTGCCACGCCTGCTTTCATTCCGGCTGCTTTAATGGCTTGTAACGTTCTATGAAGATGATTACATGCTTCATAATGAACAGTCAGTATATTGGCGCCCAAATCAGCAAACGTTTGAATAAAACGATCCGGATCGATGATCATCAAATGCACATCGATGGTTTTCTTAGCGTGTTTGGTAATGGCTTCTAAAACGGGCATTCCGAATGAAATATTAGGAACGAAAACGCCATCCATTATGTCAATGTGAAACCAATCTGCTTCACTGTTATTAATCATTTCGATGTCGCGTTGCAAGTTGGCGAAATCGGCAGCTAGTATTGATGGGGCGATGATGGTGTTTTTCATTTGTTGTGTTGTTGTTCCAAAATTTCAATATTCAAGATTCGTTATTGAATATTCAAGATTGAGTTATTGATTTTTAGTTCGTGCAAAGATAACAATTCGAAACTTTTTTGAATGTTGAATGTTGAACTTTGAGCAACGAACGTCGAAGTATAGTGAATCTGCGTGAGGGATTGAAGCGGTATCCTCGCAGCGCAGCGCAGAGATATAGCGGAAAGCCCGACCCTCGTGGTCACGCCCTAATAATTAATTTAGATTATTATAGTTACAATGATTTGCGCCTTCGCGTCTTTGCGAGCAAAAAAGTGATTTCTCGCAAAGACGTGAAGACGCAAAGTCTAAAGGAGTAATTGAACTAGATAAAAAAAACAAAACTCCGGACTCGAGCCTGAAAGGCGAACAGAGCGGAGCTAAACCCGAGCGAAGCGAACAGACCGGAAGTTTTGTTTCGAGAGAAAAAAACAAAACTCCGGGAACTCGAGCAAAGCGAACAGACCGGAGTTTTGTTTCAAGAGAAAAAAACAAAACTCCGGTAATCAGCCGGAGTTTCAATCATCAATCAAAAAACGAACAGTTAATCAGACTGTTGTTATCGTTAGACTTGGTTTTAACCCAAGTATGTTTTTAATATTTTACTTCTCGAAGTGTGTTTCAATCTGCGAATCGCTTTTTCTTTAATTTGACGAACTCTTTCACGAGTTAGGTCGAAGGTTTCGCCGATTTCTTCTAAGGTCATCGGATGTTGGTCACCCAAACCAAAGTACAAACGCACCACATCAGCTTCTCTTGGTGTCAGTGTTTCCAAAGATCTCTCGATTTCGGTACGCAATGATTCGTGAATCAATTCTCTATCTGGATTTGGAGATTCACCTGAACGCAACACGTCGTATAAGTTAGAATCTTCTCCTTCTACTAGCGGTGCATCCATGGATAGGTGACGTCCAGAATTTTTCATGCTTTCTTTTACGTCATTGACGGTCATATCCAATTCTTTGGCAATTTCTTCAGCAGAAGGCGGACGTTCGTTAGATTGCTCCAACAAAGCATACATTTTGTTGATTTTATTGATAGAACCAATTTTGTTCAAAGGCAAACGAACGATACGAGATTGTTCTGCCAACGCTTGTAGAATCGATTGACGAATCCACCAAACGGCATAAGAAATAAATTTGAAACCACGGGTTTCATCAAAACGTTGTGCTGCTTTGATCAAACCCAAATTTCCTTCATTAATTAAATCCGGTAAAGTTAATCCTTGATTATGGTATTGTTTTGCCACAGAAACTACGAAACGTAAGTTGGCTTTTGTTAGTTTTTCTAGAGCTCTTTGGTCACCAGCTTTGATGCGTTGTGCTAATTCTACTTCTTCATCAGCGGTAATCAAATCTACTTTTCCTATTTCTTGCAAATACTTGTCTAAAGATGCGGTTTCACGATTGGTTACCTGCTTGGTGATTTTAAGTTGTCTCATAGTGTAGTGTCCTTTTTTTAAAGTGTACAAGTCTTGTACGTTCATCGTTGGAATTAAGTTACAGCAATTGTAAAGTTTTATTTTTTTTTGGCATTAAGCAACACCGAATCTTCGCTTTCTATGTGTTTGGGCAATCGAGCAAAGTGAACTGGCGAAGTATACGGCGGCGCAAAAAGAGCTCAGACAAATACTACGGTCCCTATTGTACGGTAGTTGCAAAAACTCAAGGCAAATGAAAACCCGACTCAAATTAATGAATCGGGTTTCTTTATTTCGAACAAAACGATTATCGTTTGTCGTCTCTTCTTGGGCCTCTGTCGTCTCTTCTTTCAGGACGTGGTCCGCGATCTTCTCTTGGAGGTGCATTTTCATCTCTTGGAGGTCTTGGCAAAAGCGCTTTTCTAGATACTTTTTCTTTTCTCGTTTTCGGGTCAACACCTAAGTATTTTACTTCGAAAACGTCACCCATATTAACCACATCGGTTACATTTTCAGTACGTTCCCAAGCCAATTCTGAAACGTGAAGTAAAACTTCATTTCCTGGAGCTTGCGTATATTCAACTACAGCACCAAAGTCAAGTAACTTAATAACTTTCACTTCGTATGACTCACCAACTGTTGGTTTGAAGATAATCGAATCAATTTTTGCCAATACTGCTGCAATTCCGTCTGGATCTGTTCCTAAGATTTCAACTACACCTTGCTCGTCTACTTCATTAATTACAATCGTAGTTCCAGTAGCTTTTTGCAATTCTTGGATTACTTTTCCACCTGGTCCAATCAAGGCACCAATGAAAGCGCCAGGAATGGTTCTCATGATGATTTTCGGAGCATGTACTTTAACCTCAGCTCTTGGTTGCGCCAACGTTTCGGTTAATTTTCCTAAGATATGCAAACGTCCGTCACGGGCTTGAGCCAAAGCTTGCTCCATGATTTCATATTTCAATCCATCGATTTTGATGTCCATTTGACAAGCAGTAATACCTTCTGAAGTTCCCGTTACTTTGAAATCCATGTCACCTAAGTGATCTTCATCACCTAAGATATCTGACAATACTGCGAAACGCTCTCCGTCTGTAATCAATCCCATTGCGATTCCAGAAACTGGACGAATCATTTGAACACCCGCATCCATTAAAGATAAGGTTCCAGCACAAACAGTAGCCATAGAAGACGAACCATTCGATTCTAATACTTCAGAAACCACGCGAATGGTATAAGGACAATCAGCAGGAATCATGTTTTTCAAGGCACGTTGTGCCAAGTTTCCGTGACCAACTTCTCTTCTTGATGTTCCTCTTAAAGGACGTGCTTCTCCAGTAGAGAATGGCGGGAAATTATAGTGTAAATAGAATTTTTCTTCTCCTTGCTCTGAAGGTGAATCAATTTGATTTGCTTCTCTAGATGTTCCTAAAGTTGCTGTTGCCAATGCTTGCGTTTCGCCACGTGTAAACAAAGCCGAACCGTGCACCGATGGTAAGTAATCTATTTCACACCAGATTGGTCTGATTTCAGTAGTTTTTCGTCCATCTAAACGTGTTCCTAAATCCAAGGTTACGTTACGAACCGCTTCTTTGTTGGTTTTGTAGAAATATTTTCCTACTAAGTCACCGTTTTCTGCCAATTCTTCTTCTGTAAATAAAGCTTTTACTTCTTCTTTAACAGCATCAAATGCAGCAGATCGTTCGTGTTTAGCAGAACCTTTACTAGCAATGGCATAAATTTTATCATAGGCAGCTGCTCTTACTTTGGCGTAAATAGCATCGTCTGATTTCTCTTGTTCATAGGTACGAACTTCTTTTTTTCCAAAAGCTGCCGCTAATCTTTCTTGTGCGGCAATTTGAACTTTAATATGTTCGTGAGCAAATTTGATTGCTTCAACCATTTCTGCTTCTGAAATTTCTTTCATTTCTCCTTCTACCATCGCGATAGAATCGGTAGATGCTCCAATCATCATGTCGATATCCGACAATTCTAATTGTGCACGAGATGGATTGATGATGAATTTTCCATCAATACGACCCACTCTAGCTTCAGAAATTAAGGTTTCAAATGGAATGTCAGACAAAGCTAAGGCAGCCGAAGCCGCTAATCCTGCTAATGCATCTGGCATTACATTGTCATCATGCGACATCAATTGGATCATCACCTGAACTTCAGCATGATAATCACTTGGGAAAAGCGGACGCAATACACGGTCTACTAATCTCATAGTAAGCACTTCGTTGTCACTTGGGCGTGCTTCTCTTTTGAAGAAACCTCCTGGGAAACGACCTGCGGCAGCAAATTTTTCACGGTAGTCGACCGTCAATGGCAGAAAGTCGATACCTGGACTTGCTTTTCTTGCGGATACTACGGTTCCTAAAATAACCGTATTTCCAATTCTAACTACTACAGAACCGTCTGCTTGTTTGGCTAAACGTCCTGTCTCGATTGTGATGCTTCTGCCATCACCCAAATCGATTTTTTCTACAAATAATTGTGGAATCATAAATTTTCCTTTTTTAATTTTACATTGGTTCTCCGCCTGTCGACAGAATAGTTGTGTTGTTGTAGTTGTTGTTTGCCCAATGAAAAACCAAACTTTTTTTCTGCAATATAATGGTAAAAAAAAGAGGCGCGTGAGCACCTCTTTTTCGTATTGATTATTTTCTAATATTCAATTCTTTGATAATCTCACGGTATCTGTTGATTTCTGTTTTCTTTAAATAGTCTAACAAAGATCTTCTTTTACCTACCAATTTCACTAAGGAACGCTCGGTATTGTAATCGTGACGATTCTTTTTCAAGTGTTCTGTTAAGTGATTGATTCTAAATGTGAACAAAGCAATCTGGCTTTCTGATTTTCCAGTGTTTGTTGAGTTTCCTCCGTGTTTAGCGAAGATTTCAGCTTTTACTTCTGATGTTAAGTACATGCTAATATTGTTTAAATGATTATTATGTATGAATTGGGATTTTCCTAATTCGTGCGCAAAGGTAAAATTAATTATCAATTATGAGTTATTCACGAGGAATTATTTTCAAAATAATTTTGCAACTTCCTGATTTACAAATTCCAAAAACCGTTCGTCCTCAGAAGTGAAGGGATCCAACACATTTGAATCGATATCAATTTGTCCGATGTTTTTTCCATTCACGAACAGCGGAACTACGATTTCAGATTTTACTGTAAAACTACAAGCAATATAATTGTCTTGCGCGGCAACATCAGGCACGACAAAGTTTTGGTTTGAAACCGCCACTTGTCCACAGATGCCTTTTCCAAATGGAATCACCGTATGATCTGTCGGAGCGCCAACATAGGGTCCAAGATGTAAGGTTTGGGTTTCGTGGTTGGCAAAGTAAAAACCAACCCAGGTGTAATAGGAAATGTTGGTTTCGAGCAATTTGCAAACGAGAAGTAGTTTTTCGTCTCGGGTTTGATTTTCTGCCGTGAGAATGGCTTGT
>CALPOS020000109.1 GCA_943325255.2 Sphingobacterium thalpophilum | reverse complement strand
TGGCATCACGAATGAAAAGGTTGCGAATGAGCCAACTTTCAAGGAATTGGCGACTCAGATTCACAATATGATTAAGGATAGCGATTTGGGTGGATTCAATTCGGATCGTTTTGACATACCGTTGTTGGCGGAAGAATTATTGCGTGCGGGTGTCGATTTTGACATGAAAAGCCGCGTGTCTGTAGATGTGCAAACCATCTTTCACAAAATGGAAGAACGCACCTTGAGTGCTGCATTAAAGTTTTATTGCGGCAAAAGTTTAGAAAACGCCCATTCTGCCGAAGCCGATACGATGGCAACTTACGAAATATTGAAAGCGCAATTAGAACGTTATCCTGAATTGGAAAATGACATGAAATCGCTAGCAGATTTTACCACTAGAAAACGCTCTGCGGATTTTGCTGGATTTATCGGTTACGACAAAGATGGTGAAGAAATTTTCTCTTTCGGAAAGCACAAAGGTGCCAAAGTAGAAAAAGTATTAGAAGACGAACCGGGTTACTTTGGTTGGATTCAAAATGCGGATTTCCCATTGTATACGAAGAAAGTACTGACAGCGATTAAGCTGCGAAAATTAAACAATAAGCTGTTGTAATACAGAAGCCCTAGCCCTGATGGAAGTGGCATCCTTTTTTGTTTTTTAGAAAAAAGCCCTTCGACTGCGCTCAGGGTGACAAAAAACAAAAAAGATAGAGCGAACAGCAGGTTCCCGGCTCCTCAATCTACAACTTATAAAATACAACTTACTACAATGGCACGAGCGAAGCGACTGCACGAGACCAATAAAAAAACAATAAATAAAATCGAGTGAAACTTATCTGCATCGGGCGCAACTACGCCAAACATATCGAAGAATTACAAAACGAAAGACCTGACGAACCCGTTGTGTTTCTCAAGCCGGATTCTGCTATTTTATTGAAGCAACATCCATTCGTGATTCCCGAGTTTTCTTCGGACATTCACCATGAAATTGAGTTGATTGTCAAGATTAGCAAAGTCGGAAAATATATCGAACCCAAGTTCGCACACAATTATTACGAAGAGATTAGCGTCGGCATCGATTTTACTGCTCGTGACGTTCAACAAACGTTAAAGGACAAAGGCTTGCCCTGGGAAAAAGCAAAAGCTTTTGACGGTTCAGCGGTTATTGGTAGCTTTATATCGAAAAAACTTTTTAGTTCGTTAGAAAGTATTAATTTTGAACTCACCAACAACGGAAAAACAGTTCAAAAAGGTAATTCTAGCCTGATGCTGTGGAAAATTGACGAACTCATCGCGTACGTTTCGCAATACTTCACACTCAAAATAGGAGACATTATTTTTACTGGAACACCAGAAGGCGTTGCAGTCGTTCAACCCAATGATATCCTGGAAGGATTCATTGAAAATAAAAAAGTATTCAGAATAAATATTAAATAATCATGGCCCTAAATTACAACCTATCTAAAGTGTATGCGCTTTCAGACAACGATGCTGAATTCGTCAACCAAATCATCAGCTTATTTGTCACGGAAGTTCCGCAAGATTTAACCCAAATCAAGTTAGGAATTAAGACAAAAGATCACAAATTAGCCTACGCGTATGCCCACAAAATAAAGCCGACTTTGGATTTATTAGGCATGGATCAAGCGTTTCAGGAGATTCTTCAAATAGAAGCATGGACCAAAGCGGAAGGCAAAAGAAAAGAAATCAATGCTACATACGATAGCGTCGAATCCCAAATTGAAAAAGCGGTAAAAGAAATTTCGAAGGATTTCGAATTGTAAATAGAGTGGCTGAGTTACTGAGTGCCTAAGTTACTGAGTTTTTTTTAGGAGCTATTTCCTGCTGTTCACTAAATCTTTCACGCCGAACACCGGCGCAAAAGGATATCGTTACCATCAGGGCTAGGGTTTCCGATTACAAAGAACGAACTTAGTAACTCAGCAACTCAGAGACTCAGCAACTCAGCAACTCATTTATGAAAGCAACCATAGTTACTATCGGCGACGAAATTCTAATCGGACAAATTGTCGATACCAATTCTGGTTTTATTGCCAAATCGTTGGATAGAATTGGGGTTGCCGTGCACGAGATGATTTCTATTTCGGATGACAAGCAGCATATTTTAGACACGTTTTCAAAGCTTCAGAATCAAGTCGATTTGGTAATCATCACCGGTGGATTAGGTCCAACGAAAGACGATATTACCAAACATACTTTTTGCGAATATTTTGATGACAAGCTGATCGTTGATGAAGCGGTTTTGGCGCATGTCACGGCTATTATTGAAGGATTTTACAAACGTCCGATCACCCAACTCAACAGAGATCAAGCGTTGGTGCCGTCAAAGTGCATGGTGCTGCATAACGTGATGGGCACTGCGCCAGGCATGTGGATGAAGAAAGAGCAAACGGTTTTTATTTCATTGCCAGGAGTTCCTTACGAAATGAAATATTTGATTGAGCACGAAATCATTCCAAAAGTAGTTCGCGAATATGAGCGTCCGTACATTTTGCACAAGACCATCATGACGTATGGGGAAGGCGAAAGTAAAATCGCAGAGCGAATAGAATCTTGGGAAAACAGTTTGCCTTCGTTTATCAAATTGGCGTATTTGCCGAGTCCAGGAAAAGTGCGCTTGCGTTTGTCCGCTCGAGGAATAGACAAAGTACTGCTGGAAAAAGCTATTGAAGAGAATGTCATTTCCTTAACGCAAATCATTGGCGACATCATCGTCGGATTTGATGAAGGTGAAACTATTGAAGTTATTCTTGGAAGATTATTGACCCAACACAAGAAAACGATTGCTACTGCTGAAAGTTGCACCGGCGGAAAAATTGCGGGAGTTTTGAGTTCCGTTCCTGGCGCTTCTAACTATTTTAAAGGTAGTGTCGTGTCGTATGCCACGGAGACAAAAATCGATGTGCTTGGAATTGCACCAGAATTAATTGAAAAATATAGTGTGGTGAGTGCCCAAGTTGCGCAAGCGATGGCGCTTTCCATTCAAAAAATAATGCAGACAGATTTTGCCATTGCTACGACAGGAAATGCCGGCCCATCCAAAGGCGACTCGGAAGCTGAGGTCGGAACGGTATTTATCGCATTAGCGACTCCAAGTGAGGTGATTGTGCAGGAATTTAATTTTGGGCAGCCACGAGAAAAAGTGCTGGAGCGCGCGGTAAATAAAAGCTTGGAAATGCTGCAAAAAGAGATTTTAAAAATGCCGTTTGATTAAAATTGAACGTTGGTAATTTCCTCAAAAAAGGACATTCTTGGCGACCACTAAAAAGCAAATAAAAAAAAAGAAAAATTTGTACTTTATTTATTTTGCAGTAAGGTTTATTTTTCTTTTCTTTGCACCCTCGATTTGAATAACGATAAAAGATAAGCATAATGTCAAGAGTTTGTGACCTTACAGGTAAAAGAGCGATGGTAGGAAATAACGTTTCTCACGCGATGAATAAAACGAAGAGAAAGTTTTCTGTAAACTTAGTTAAAAAGCGTTTTTATCTTCCAGAAGAAGACAGATGGATTACGCTAAGAGTAGCTGCATCGACTATAAAAACAATTAACAAAAATGGAATTGCTGCAGTTTTGAAAAAAGCACAGTCAGAAGGATTTATTAAATAATCTATTCCTAAATAAATAATAATACAATACGATGGCAAAGAAAGGCAATAGAATCCAAGTTATTTTAGAATGTACAGAGCACAAAGCTTCCGGTGTTGCTGGAACTTCTCGATACATCACTACGAAGAACAAAAAGAACACTCCGGACCGATTAGAGATTAAAAAATTCAATCCTGTATTGAAGAGAGTTACTGTTCATAAAGAAATTAAATAATTAGAAATTTTTCAAAGTAAAAGTTTCAAGTAATACAGATATAAGACATGGCAAAGAAAACCGTTGCATCGTTACAAACATCTTCAAAGAGATTGTCAAAAGCCATCAAAATGGTAAGATCTCCAAAAACTGGTGCCTATACATTCGTAGAATCTATTATGGCTCCTGAATTGGTTGATGAGTTCTTGAAAAAGAAATAATCAAAATCAAAATATATAGAACAGCTACTTTCTTTCGGAAGTAGCTTTTTTATTTTTTATATTTACCAACTGATTGGTTGTTTTAATCGAAGTAAAGATTCTCAAATGAGAATTAAACCAGACACAGAGCATCCAAAATTTTAAATCCTAAATACAAATGAGTTTTTTCAAAAGAATATTCTCTTCCGGACCGAAAGAACCAGTTCTAAATGAACAAGAAAAACAAGTTTTAGACAAAGGTTTAGAAAAATCTAAAACTTCTTTTTTTTCTAAGCTGACCAAGGCCATCGCTGGAAAGTCAAAAGTTGATGATGAAGTTCTCGATAACCTTGAAGAGATTTTAGTCGCATCAGATGTTGGCGTTACAACGACACTAAAGATTATTAACCGGATCGAAAAAAGAGTTTCGGAAGACAAATATCTAGGAACGGAAGAATTGAATCAAATCCTGCGGGAGGAAATTTCTGGTTTGCTTTCCGAAACCAACCTAGGTGAAGCTTCAGAATTTGTTATTCCGGTTGGTGTCAAACCTTATGTGTTAATGGTGGTGGGTGTCAATGGCGTCGGTAAAACGACAACGATAGGAAAGTTGGCTTACCAATTCAAAAAGAAAGGTTATAAAGTAACGCTGGGAGCGGCAGATACATTTCGTGCAGCAGCTATCGATCAGTTGCAAATATGGGCAGATCGAGTAGGAGTGCCACTAGTAAAGCAACAGATGGGAAGTGATCCAGCGTCGGTAGCGTTTGATACTTTACAAAGTGCCGTAGCGAATGATGCTGATATCGTTATTATTGATACCGCGGGTCGTTTGCACAACAAAACCAATCTGATGGCTGAGCTTACCAAAGTCAAACGTGTGATGCAGAAAGTGGTTGAAAATACACCTAACGATGTGTTGTTAGTACTTGATGGCTCTACGGGTCAAAATGCTTTTGAGCAAGCCAAACAATTTACTGCCGCTACCGAAGTAACTTCATTAGCGGTTACCAAATTAGACGGAACTGCCAAAGGTGGTGTGGTCATTGGTATTTCTGATCAATTTCAGATTCCAGTAAAATATATCGGATTAGGTGAAGGATTGGAAGATTTGCAAGTGTTTAATAAGTACGAATTCGTAGATTCTTTTTTTAAATAGAAGGGAAAATATAGTTGACAAAAAGGACATTTTTTTAGAAGAATTGTCCTTTTTTCATTTAACTTAGAGTCGATATTAGAAGTATAATAGAAATGAATAAAATAGGGATTTTTGTAGTTAGTGCGCTTTTTTTTATTTCTTGTAATAGAAAAATTGACGCGACAGACATTGATAAAATGAATGGTTATTGGGAAATCGAGAAAGTGGTTTTCCCCAATGGGAAAGAGAAAAAATACGGCATTAACGAAATGTATGATTTCTTTCAAGTCAAGAACTTTGTTGGGATTCGAAAAAAAGTAACGCCTGCTTTAGACGGCAGTTATTTTGTCAATCTAGATGCGGAGAAAGTTACGATTCAGGAAGGAAAAGACAAATTTGTGGTTCATTATGCTACTTTTTACAGCCAATGGGATGAGGAATTGATTGCTATTTCAGAAGATGAAATGGTTTTGAAAAATGACAAGTCAGTCGAATATCACTACAAAAGAGCAAAACCGCTCAAGATCAAAAAAGATGGCAAGAAGACTCAGTAACGACGGCACGATAGGATCAATTTTAAACGAAATTATACAAGTCAACAAACTGCAAGGTGGCATCGATGAAGTTGCTGTTAAAGACGCATGGAAAAATTTGATGGGAAATGGCGTTAATACTTATACGAAGAATGTACTTTTAAAGGGTGCGACTTTATATGTAGAATTGACTTCTTCAGTTTTGCGGGAAGAATTGCATTATGGCAAAGACAAAATCATCAAAATGATTAATGAAGAATTGCAGAGAGAAGTGGTGAAGGAAGTGGTTTTGAGATGACACGCTTTGCTTTGGATACGCTTCGCTTTGGACGCGCTTTGCTTTGGACACGCTTTGCTTTGGACACGCTTCGCTTTGGACACGCTTCGCTTTGGACTTTTAGACTATGATATCTTATAAAATAGAAAATCCCGTTCGATTGAAACGGGATTTTCTTTTGTATACTATTTAGTCTAGAGCGCAGCGAGTCTTAAGTCCGAAGGACGTGTCTCACTGCCTAAAGAAGCAGGCGTGTTTAACTAGAACTGTTCCCTTCCAGCAAAATGAAATGCGCTTTCAATAGCCGCATTCTCATCGCTGTCTGAACCGTGTACGGCATTTTCTCCAATCGAAGTTGCATATTTCTTACGAATAGTTCCTTCTGCAGCATCTGCTGGATTCGTCGCACCAATTAATGTTCTAAAATCTTCAATCGCATTTTCTTTCTCTAAAATGGCGGCGACAATTGGTCCTCTCGACATAAATTCTACCAATTCCATATAGAATGGTCTCGCAGCATGTACAGCGTAAAATGCTTTAGCATCAGCGACTGTCAATTGCGTTAATTTTAAAGAAACAATTTTAAAACCACCCTCGGTAATCATGTTCAAAATTCCACCGATGTGTCCGTTTTCAACCGCGTCCGGTTTAATCATTGTGAATGTTCTATTCGTTGCCATTTTTTTTAATTTAAATTTAACTTCGTTCTGTTCGGCCTAAAGGCCTCGAGTGCGTGCAAAAGTAAGCATTTTTAGGAGCTATTCCTGCTGTTCGCTATATCTTTTTTTTCAGTTAAAGAAACGGATAAAAAAGGATGCCGCTTCTATAAGGGCTAGGGCTTACATTTCATCATTCAATATTCGTTATTCAACATTGCTTTGCCTGTTCGCTGACGCTCGAGTCAAAATTGTTTCACTAGTTCGCTACTACTTGAGAGTCTTTCATCATTTAAGACTCACAACAAAAAAATCCCCTGCTATCGCTAGCAGAGGATTTCAATAGGTAGAAAACTAGTTCTTAGTTTTTCATCAACTTAACTGTTTCAGTTC
>CALPOS020000108.1 GCA_943325255.2 Sphingobacterium thalpophilum | reverse complement strand
GTCACCCCGAGCGCAGTCGAGGGGACTTTTCTAGCAAAAAAGGATTTCCACTACAATCAGGGCTAAAAAACAGAAAGCCAATCGAGATTCGATTGGCTTTCTGTTTTTAATTATCCATTGTCACCTGAGGCGCAGCCGAACTGTATGGAGCGTAGCGGAATAAATTATCAATTATTAATTAACTATGTTTTTTGCGGTTTCTTCCTCGCAGCCGGAAATAACACATTATTCAAAATCAAACGAAATCCAGGCGAATTCGGATGCAAATCTAAAACGGTGGGCTCATCTCCCACGCGATGCTGATAATCTTCAGGATCATGACCACCAAAAAAAGTAAAAAATCCTTTTCCTTTTTGCCCGTGAATGTAGCGCGCTTCATCGTTCAATTCGCATTTGCCCAATGTCAACACATTCGATTTGATTAACTCAGAATCAAAAGCAGTCGTTTGCCCCATAAATCCTTTCACCAATTGCGTGTGATTCTGACACAACATACTTGGAATCACATCCCATTTTGCAGAAAAATCCATGAGTGTAAAGTAATCTTTCTCAAAAGGAATTTTCCTTTTTTCCGTCATATCGATATCTGAAAATTCGTAATGCTCTGGTCTTCGGTCTAAAATAAAGTTTTTAAAAGCAAATGTTCTCTTGTAATCTATTTTCGATTGATAATTACCTTCACTCGCATCACCGTCAAACATCGGCTCACAAATATCAACACCTTCTGCCGACAAAGCGATATCAAAACTATCGGTCGCTGAACACATCGCAAACATAAATCCACCGCCAATTACAAAATCTCTGATCTTTTTTGCCACAGCCAATTTCTCTTGAGAAACTTTTGAATATCCTAATGCAGCAGCCAAAGCTTCCGAGCCTTTCTTCTGTTCGATGTACCATGGCGCATTTCGATAGGATCCAAAAAACTTTCCATATTGACCAGAAAAATCTTCATGATGCAAATGCAACCAATCATAGAGTATCAATTGATCGCTTAGCACTTCTTCGTCATATATCGGTGTAAATGGAATCTCAGCATACGTCAAAACCATCGTTACAGCGTCGTCCCAAGGTTGTTTTCCTTTGGGCGTGTAGACCGCAACTTTTGGCGCTTTTTCTAGAACAACTGTTTCCATGTTTTGCGATGGACTAGCAATTTCATCCAAAATCTGATTCGCTTCGGCGTCTGACAATAATTCAAAACTGACACCTCGTATTTGACATTCTTTTCGAATTTCTTCTGCATCGGGCAACAAGAAAGAACCGCCGCGATAATTGAGTAGCCAACTCGCTTTGTATTGTTTGTTCAAACACCAATAGGTAATTCCGTAGGCTTTCAGATGGTTCTTCTGCATAGTTTCATCCATAGGTAAAAGGATAAAACTTGCCTTAACCGAGAAAGAAAATAAAAGGAATAAAATATAAAAAGTGTGCTTCACTGCTATTGGTTTCAGCTGTTATATTCGCTGTAATTGGAGTCAAAGATAACAGAAATTCTGTGAAGAAAAGCATAATTTATTGGATACGCTACGCTTTGGATTGTTCGACGCGTCTGCGACTTTAGACACGCCCTATGGGCTTTGGACAGATCTCTTTCTCGACAAACTATTTAGTCCAAAGCAAAGCGCGTCTAAAGCGAAGCGTATCAAAAGCGAAGCGTGTCTATAGCGAAGCGTGTCATAAGCGCAGCGTGTCTATAGCGTAGCGTGTCTAAAAAGGCACATCACTGTCATCGTCCGCATTATTGATAGTGCTGCCAAATGCTTCGTTAGGAGAAGGCAATGTTTTGATTGAAAACGGATTGTCTTCATGATTCATTTTCGAAGGCAAGTCGTCATAGGCGCCGCCGTAATCATCAAGGTTGTCAAATTTACCAAGATTGCCGACAAATTTCAATCGGATATTCTCTAAGGAACCGTTACGGTGTTTGGCAATAATAAATTCCGCTTGGCCTTGCGTTGGTGTTCTTTCATCATCATCCCATTCATCTATCTTATAATATTCGGGACGGTAGATAAACGAAACGATATCGGCATCTTGCTCGATTGCTCCCGATTCACGAAGGTCAGAAAGCAAAGGTCGTTTGCTAGAGCCACGCGTTTCTACGGCACGAGACAATTGAGACAACGCGATTACCGGAACGCTTAATTCTTTCGCGAGCGCTTTTAGATTTCGAGAGATTGTTGAAATTTCCTGCTCTCTATTACCCATGCCTTTCCCATTATTTCCACCTGCGGTCATCAATTGCAAATAATCGACGATGATAAGTTTGATGCCGTGTTGCGATGCCAATCGACGTGATTTTGCTCTTAAATCAAAAATCGACAGTGATGGTGTATCATCAATATATAATGGTGCTTTTTCTAAGTTCTTTACTTTGATGCTCAATTGTTCCCACTCGTGTTTCTCTAGTTTTCCGGTTCGCAATTTCTCTGAAGACAAACCGGTTTCGGACGAAATCAAACGGGTAATCAATTGTACAGAGGACATCTCTAATGAAAATAAGGCAACGGGCTGACCAAAATCGATTGCAATATTCCGCGCCATCGAAAGTACAAATGCCGTTTTACCCATACCCGGACGTGCCGCAATAATAATCAAATCGGAAGGTTGCCAACCAGAGGTAATCTTGTCTAGCTTTTCAAAACCAGTTGCGATGCCGCTCAAGCCTTCTTTACCGGCAATTTCTTCGATTCGCTTTTTCGCCTGAATCACCAAACTTTGCGCGGTTTCAGAACTACGTTTGATATTGCCCTGCGTTACTTCATATAATTTAGATTCGGCTTTATCAAGCAAATCAAATACGTCCGTCGTCTCATCGTAGGATTCTTCTATAATTTCAGAAGATATTTTGATCAAACTTCTTTGAATAAACTTTTGCAGAATAATTCTAGAATGGAATTCGATATGTGCCGAAGATGATATTTTTTGAGTAAGCTGAATAAGGTAGAAATCACCACCTGCTAAATCTAGTTTCGCGTTTCTTCTCAACTGTGCAGAAACTGTTAACAAGTCAATCGGCTGCGTATCGGTGAATAATTGAACAATGGCTTCAAAAATGTGTCGATGCGCCTCTTTATAAAAAGCATCGGGTTGCAAAATATCAATCACCTCATCAACGCCTTTTTTATCGATCATCATGGCGCCCAAAACGGCTTCTTCTAGCTCTAAAACCTGAGGAGGAAGTTTCCCTTTCTCTAGGTTAATAATGGTCGTTTTCTCGACACGAACTGGACTTATATTTTTGAAATTTTCCATGTGGCTAAAGTAACTATAAAATAAAAAAAATGAAGAAGTAGTTATTACGGATCGCTGTTGATAAATACTTAAATTTTGTTTACAACCATAAAAAAATCCGAAACCATTGGGCTTCGGATTAAGTATCTCAATTGTAAGATTTTACTCTTTGAATTCTCCCATTTTGCTGTATTTATCCATCCTCTGAGCCACTAATTCGGTTGTTGATAAATCTTTCAATTCGTTATACGCTTTAGTAATATATTGCTCGACTGTTTTGAAAGCGGTCTCTCTATCGTAATGCGCGCCACCTAATGGCTCCGGAATTACGTCATCGACTAACTTTTGTTTTTTCATATCTGTCGAAGTCAATTTGAGCGCTTCGGCAGCTTGTTCCTTGTATTCCCAGCTTTTCCATAAAATAGAAGAGCAAGATTCAGGTGAAATTACAGAATACCAAGTATTTTCCATCATTAATACCCGATCGCCAACACCGATTCCCAATGCACCGCCTGAGGCACCTTCACCAACTATTACTGCGATGATTGGCGTTTTAAGCCGTGTCATTTCGAAAATATTTCTGGCAATGGCTTCCCCTTGTCCGCGTTCTTCCGCTTCTAATCCAGGATAGGCTCCGGGAGTATCAATTAATGTCAATACTGGAATACCAAACTTCTCTGCCATTTTCATCAAGCGCAAGGCTTTACGGTAGCCTTCTGGATTGGCCATTCCGAAATTACGCATTTGACGTGTTTTGGTGTTGTAACCTTTTTGTTGACCTACAATCATAAAAGACTGCCCGCCAATTTTACCTAATCCACCAATCATGGCTTTATCGTCTTTAAAACCACGATCTCCGAATAACTCTAAGAAAGTGTCGCCACACAAGGCGCGAACATGATCCATGGTATACGGGCGATTCGGATGACGAGATAATTGTACACGCTGCCAAGCCGTTAGGTTTTTATAAATATTTCTTTTGGTTTCCTCTAGTTTTTTCTCGATTTGCTTGCAGGTTGCAGTCACATCTACATTGGATTCAGCTCCAATAATTTGGCATTTATCTAATTGATCCTCGAGTTCTTTGATAGGAAGTTCAAAATCTAAATATTCCATAGGTTTTATGTGTTATTAAATTTATTTTAGGCGAACAAAGATAAAATATTAAATCAGTACGAAAAGATTTTTTTTGTTTTAAGTTGTAAACATCAACCGTAAGATATGGTCCTAGCCCTGATGGCAGCGGCATCCTTTTTTGGAACTCGTTCAGGGTTTTAAACCCTGAAAGAGTTTTGAAAAAGATTACCTCACCAGATAATTATTGATTATTTGAGTTCGGTCCGTTCGCTGCGCTCGGGTGAGCGAACAGCAGGAACCAGCTCCTAATCCTTCGTCCGATAATATTTTACAATTCCGTTGGCAATTACAGTCACTAAAATAATCAATGCTCCAAGGTAAAATTGCGGGTTCATTTTTTCTTTTTCCTGAAAAACCAGAACTGCTAAAATAATTCCATAGATGGGCTCGAGATTGATGGTCAACATAACTGTATATGGACTCAGGAAACGCATTACTTTGACTGATGCAATAAAAGCGTAAGCGGTACAAAGTGAACTCAAAATAGCGAGGTATATCCAATCAGAAGTACTAATCTGGAAGAAACTTGATGAAAAACTATTCGTTCCCAGAAGCAAAAGCGAGAAAAACACGACACCGCCAGTCAATTCATAAAACGAAATCAAAGTCGGGTCATACACTTTGGCAAACTTGCTATTATAAACTGAAAACAAAGCAGATAAGAATGCGGAACTTAATCCGAGAAGAATGCCCTCAAGATATTGACTTTCGACATGAAAAATGATGCTTAAACCGATGATGACAATCACTCCAAAAAAAACTTCATACCAAATTACTTTTCGTCCAAATAAAATCGGTTCCAGAAAAGAAGTAAAGAATGCACCGGTCGACAAACACGCTAATGTCACCGAAACATTGGAAACTTTGATTGCTCTAAAAAACGTAAACCAATGCAAAGCAATGACGACTCCAGCAAATAACAATTGCAGCAAAATTTTTGTTGGAATTTGAAGTGGTATCTTTTTGTACCAAACATACAGCAAAATAAAACCGACAGCCAACACCATACGATACCAAACCAGCGGCAAAGCGTCAAGAGAAATTAGTGCGCCCAGCACCGCGGTAAATCCCCATATAAAAACAATGACATGAAGATGTAAGTAGCTTTTGACGTTATCGCTTAGCATACCGCAATAAGAAAAAGGCGAGTGTGCCGAAAATAATATTCGGTGTCCAAACCGCTAATAGTGGAGATACACTTGATTTTTCTGCTAACACGCCAAATATCTTATCCAGAAACACAAATGAAAAAGCGAGAAGTATTCCGACGGCGAGGTTTACTCCCATTCCACCGCGACGTTTCATAGAAGAAACCGCTACTGCAATAATTGTAAGAATAAATGCTGATACGGGAATACTGTATTTTTTGTACAAGACGACCAGATAGGTGTTGATGTTTGAAGAACCTCTCTTTCGCTCTTTGTCGATAAATGAGTTCAGTTCAAACAGCGACAAAGTCTCTGCGACGTATACTGTTGGTGTTAAATCTTCGAGTTCAAACGGAAACTTCGTCCTGACAACATCCTTATTCTCAATCAAGTCATCGAGTTCTCCAACGGTTCTCTTGCAATAACCGTAGAGTTCGTATTGCTTCAACTTGGGATCCCACTTGATGCGGTTTGCTGTGATTTTATATTCCAATTGATCGCCTTTAAATTTTTCCAAAACAAAGTTAAAGGCCGTTTGCGACATCGGATTAAAATTGCTCACATAAATAAATTCATCGTCACTGATTTGGCGATAAACATCCGTATTGTCACGCATCTCTTCCCGCCCATTTCCAATGAGATAATTATACCGGAAGTTCTTAAACCCTTCGCTGGCTTTTGGCACGAGAAAGAAACCAGCAATCAAAGCAGTGAATGAGACAATCGTTGCGCCTATAAGATAGGGTTTTAGAAATCGATTGAAAGAAATACCAGAGCTCAAGATGGCAATAATCTCGGTGTTGTTGGCCAATTTCGACGTAAACCAAATCACAGACAAAAACAGAAAAATAGGAAATAATAGATTGGCGAAATAAATAACAAAATCAACATAATACAGTGCTACAGCTTTAAATGGCACTTTATTCTCAAGCATCTTATTCACTTTCTCCGACACATCAATGATGATTCCGATAGGAATAAATAGCAATAACATCACGCTAAAAGTAGCGAGGTATCTTTTGAGAATATATTTGTCTATTATTGTTAGCATCTTTGGTTTAGTCGTTGAATCGTAAAATCGTAAAATCGTGAAATCGGTGAAGCGATGAATCGATGAATCGTGAAATCGTGAAATCGTTGAAGAAGTTAAACGGTCAAACGATTAAACGAATTAACGGTTAAACGAATTAACAGTTAAACCATAAAACAACTTACAGTCGCTGACTCATCTGTTTCACCATCATTTCTTTCCAAACTCTAAAATCTCCCGCTAAGATATGTTTTCTTGCTTCACGAACCAACCACATATAAAAACCTAAATTGTGAATCGTGGCAATTTGTTTTCCCAAATATTCATTGGCAGCAAACAGGTGACGCAAATACGCTTTAGTATATTCTGTGTCTACAAAAGTGTGCCCCATTTCATCTACAGGTGAAAAGTCAGCTTCCCATTTTTTGTTCTTTATATTAATCGTTCCGTTTGCGGTAAATAACATTCCGTTACGGGCATTACGTGTTGGCATTACGCAGTCAAACATGTCAATTCCTAACGCTATATTTTCTAAGATATTTATTGGTGT
>CALPOS020000107.1 GCA_943325255.2 Sphingobacterium thalpophilum | reverse complement strand
GAAAATGAAATCGTGAATTATCTCGAAAAAGTACAAGAATAAGCAAAAATTCATCGGGTCATTTTTTCTGCTGCGAGATATTATTCTACCATTCAATACAATTTTAACCTTATATTTGCACACTTTTTAAAATAAGCCACCAAAATGAAAGCAGGAATTGTAGGATTACCCAACGTAGGAAAATCAACTTTATTCAATTGTTTGTCGAACGCAAAAGCACAAAGCGCCAATTTTCCGTTTTGTACCATCGAACCAAATATTGGTGTCGTAAATGTGCCAGATCCAAGGATTGAGAAACTAGAAGCATTGGTAAAGCCTGAGCGTGTTCAAATGGCAACGGTGGATATTGTAGATATTGCTGGACTGGTAAAAGGCGCTAGCAAAGGAGAAGGTTTAGGAAATCAATTTCTTGGAAATATAAGAGAATGCAACGCGATAATTCATGTATTACGCTGTTTTGACAATGATAATATTGTGCATGTTGATGGCAATGTAAATCCGATTCGCGACAAAGAAACGATTGACATCGAATTGCAACTGAAAGATTTAGAAACCGTAGACAAACGTCTCGAAAAAGTAAAGCGTGCCGCCAAAACCGGAAACAAAGAGGCGCAAGTGGAAGAAGCGTTTTTAAACAGAATTCGTGAAGCTTTATTGCAAGCCAAGTCCGCGAGAACAGTCGAACCTAAGAATTTCGACGAAGAAGAATTAATGGAAAACTTCCAATTGATCACTTCAAAACCAGTTTTGTACGTGTGTAATGTCGATGAAGGTTCCGCAGTCAACGGAAACAAATATGTAGATCAAGTTCGCGAATTGGTAAAAGACGAAAATGCGGAAATTATCGTTTTGGCCGTAGGAACGGAAGCCGATATCACCGAACTCGAAACTTATGAAGAGCGTAAAATGTTTCTTGAAGATTTAGGTCTGCAAGAACCAGGAGCGTCAGTTCTTATTCGCGCCGCTTACAAATTACTAAAACAGCAAACTTATTTTACCGCTGGTGTTAAAGAAGTGCGTGCTTGGACCATCAACATTGGCGCAACAGCGCCGCAAGCGGCCGGAGTCATTCACACCGATTTCGAAAAAGGATTTATTCGGGCGGAAGTAATCGCTTTCGACGATTATGTCACCTATGGTTCGGAATCAAAAGTGAAAGAAGCCGGTAAGTTGAGAGTAGAAGGGAAAGAATACATCGTAAAAGATGGAGATGTCATGCACTTCCGATTCAACGTTTAATCGACGAACGATCATATCCTATATAAATTAACCTAAACCTGTAAATTAATTACAGGTTTTTTTGTTTTTCTAAATTGCTTTGCTTTCCTTTATCTTACAGAATAGATTAGAATATATAATTCTTTAAAACTGAATCTATGAATCTACAACAACTATTAATCAATGAAGTTAATGAGCAAAGAATAGTTTCAAATAATGATTCTTTTGATGCGAAAAACGCTGATTTAATTCTTGCCTTTGGGCAAAGAACGTTACTCGAAAAAGTAAATCCGTACCATGGGTTGAAATCAAGTTTCCCGAACGCTCAAATTGTAATTTGTTCCTCTTCTGGACAAATATCCGATCAATGCACGATACAAAAAGAAATCGTCGCTACTGCCATCGATTTTGAAAAAACAACTATTAAAGCCTGTGAATTCGATATTGTCGATAATAACAATATCAATGATTTGGGCAAAATGATTAAAGAAAAATTAAGTTCATCAGACCTTAAATCCATATTAATATTATCCGAAGGAACGCATATCAACGGAACAGAACTAATCAATGAACTCATCAAGCAAACCGACAAACAAATTCCGATTTTTGGTGGTTTGGCGGGTGATGAATATGCATTTGAAAAGACGATTGTCGGCCTAAACAATGATGCAACCGTAGGAAAAATAGTGGCTGTCGGATTTTATGGCGACAACATTCATTTCGGTTACGGATCAGAAGGTGGTTGGGGCGATTTTGGCCCAGAACGTGAAGTGACAAAATCATATAAAAACGTGCTTTACAAAATCGGCGACCGGTATGCTTTAGATTTATACAAAGAATATTTAGGCAAATATGCAGAGGAGTTACCTGGTTCATCCCTCTATTTTCCGCTTTCGATGAGAGAAAATGGAGGCAGTAGTTCTGTCGTGAGAACTATTTTATCTATTGATGAAGATAAGAAATCAATGACTTTTGCAGGAAATATCCCCGAAGGTTCTTCCGTCCGTTTGATGAAAGGCAACACGGATAAATTAATAGATGCTTCCGCTACTGCCGCTTCTCATATTGCAAAGGAACCAAGTCAAAATACTCAGTTGGCACTTTTAGTAAGTTGTGTCGGAAGGCGAATTGTACTCGGCGATAGAGTAGAAGAAGAACTAGAAGTTGTCAAAGAAATTTTTGGCGATAAAACCATGTTATGTGGTTTTTACTCTTATGGAGAAATATCACCTACCTTAGACAACGTCGCTTGCGAATTACACAATCAAACGATGACTATTGCGACTCTTTACGAAGCTTAAACAATGAACAGATCTCACCTCCATATAAACCTCAAACGACAACTCGATAAATTTTTGTCGGAGGAATTTATTGAGCAAAATCCAAATCTAATTTCCTTTATTCAAGCGGTCAACCAAACCTATTTGAATTATGAAAAAGATGCGGAATTGTTCGAGCAATCATCGCGCTTGAACGATAAAGAATATGGGGAGATGAACGCCAAACTAAAGGATGAGTTAGCAAAAAGAGTCTTCTTTCAAAGCAAATTGATTGATGCAATAAAACAACTTAACGCAGAAGGGCAAGAGTTGGGTAGCGACGACAATCTATTGGATTTGCTGCATATTCTTCACAAAGAAATCGAGATCAAAGCAGAGATTCAAAGACAATTGTACGCCTCGATTGCTGAAGCAGAAGAAGCGAACGATGCCAAATCTGAGTTTCTATCCATTATGAGTCACGAAATTCGAACGCCACTCAATGCCATTATCGGTCTTATCTACATCATGGAAAAAGAAAATTCCTTAGAGAGTTTTCACGAAAACATTGATGTGCTTAAACATTCGGCTCAGAACTTATTTTTACTCATCAACAACATACTCGACTTCAGCAAAATTGAAGCAGGAAAAGTTGATATAGAAAAAATACCGTTCAACTTAGTTGATCTCGTAAAACAAATTGCGCGTTCTCTCGAGGCACGAGCCTCTGAGAATCTAAATACTATTGAAGTCAAAATAGATCCTGATTTTATTCCAAATCTCGTCAGCGATCCGTTGCGCATCACTCAAGTGATTACTAACTTGATTTCAAATGCAATCAAATTTACGCAGGAAGGGAAAATTACCATCAAGTTGCATCAAGTTATGATGCACGAAAATATTTCCTCTTTCAAAATTGAAGTTACTGATACCGGAATCGGAATCGATAAAGACAAATTCCAGTCCATTTTTCAAAAATTTTCTCAAGCCGAAACCAAAACTTCACGCCAATTTGGCGGGACAGGATTAGGATTGGTCATCACCAAAAAACTATTGAATTTACTAGGTTCAGATATCCAATTTGATAGCGAAATCGGCAAAGGATCGACTTTCTTTTTCGTGTTGCACTTACCGATAGATAGCAAAGCAAGCTCAGTCAATACCAATGACCTTCACGAAGATTACAAAGAAGAAAACCTCAAAGGATTACGCGTTTTATTGGTAGAAGATAACATGATTAATACGAAGATTGCACAGAAAATCATGAGCCAATGGGACGTGATTGTCGATTGCGCGGAAAACGGATTAATCGGCGTAGAAAAATTCAACGCCAATTCCTATGACGTGATTCTCATGGATCTTTCCATGCCGGTCATGGATGGCTACGATGCTACCATCGAAATCCGGAAAACCGACAAGCTCATTCCTATTATTGCCCTGACGGCTTCGGCTTCGTTCGGTTACCTCGATCGCGCACTTCAAATCGGAATCAACGAATATATTATCAAACCATTCAACCCGAAAGAACTCAACATGAAGTTGGGTAAGTATTATTTGTACTAGTTTTTGGGCCCATTTCCAGCTGTTCATTCTAAGATTTTTCCAAAAACCCTTTTTTTGAAAGCCCCGAAAAGCGCTTCCTTCGGTCGCATTTTCAGGCCAACAAAAAATAGTGTTTTTCACAAAAATGCTTTCCATTGCCATCTGGGGCAGTGTCTTCCCGAGCGCAGTCGAGGGATAAACAAGCAAAATTCGAAAATCCAATACCCAAAACCCAGTACCTAATACCCAAATCCTAAATCGTAAATCCCAAATCCATTGTCAATATCCTATTAATAACTTCTCTTTTTTCCACTTCCAAAATCTATTGAGATATGCTATATTAGCACGTTTCCATAAAACTTACTATGTCCGAACAAAATCAATATACCGAAGATAATATTCGCTCGCTCGATTGGAAAGAACACATCCGCATGCGACCCGGAATGTACATCGGAAAATTAGGTGACGGTTCGTCTCCTGATGATGGTATTTATATTCTGCTCAAAGAAGTCATCGACAACTGTATCGATGAGTTTGTTATGGGTTCCGGAAAAACCATCGAAGTGACCATCAAAGATAAAACCGTGTCCGTTCGCGATTACGGTCGTGGAATTCCACTTGGGAAAGTCGTCGATGTGGTTTCAAAAATGAATACCGGTGGAAAATACGATTCGCTTGCCTTTAAAAAATCGGTGGGTTTAAATGGTGTCGGAACGAAAGCAGTCAATGCGTTATCGAATTATTTTCGTGTAGAATCGGTTCGCGACGACAAACAAAAAGCAGCGGAATTCAACGGAGGAAATCTCGTGCTCGAGGAAGACATTGTCGAAACTACCAAACGCAAAGGAACCAAAGTTACTTTTACGCCCGATGAATTGATTTTTAAGAATTACAAATTCCGAAATGAATATGTAATTAAAATGTTGAAGAATTATTGTTACCTCAATACGGGATTAACGATTATTTACAATGGTGAAAAATTCTATTCGGATAATGGACTGAAAGATTTACTCGATGAAAATATCGCCGTTGAAGATATGGTTTATCCCATCATTCATTTGCTCGGCGACGATATAGAAGTAGCCATCACACACAGTAAATCGCAATACAGCGAAGAATACCATTCTTTTGTCAATGGTCAAAATACCACGCAAGGTGGAACGCATTTGGTGGCGTTTCGTGAGGCCATCGTTAAGACGATTCGGGAATTTTATAACAAAGGATTCGAACCTTCCGACATCCGAAAATCGATTGTAAGTGCCGTAAGTATTAAAGTCATGGAACCGGTTTTTGAGTCGCAAACCAAAACCAAATTGGGTTCGACTGAAATGGGCTCGGAACCCGGAATGCCTTCGGTGCGTACGTTTATCAATGATTTTATCAAAAATAAACTAGATAATTTTTTACATAAAAATCCTGAAACTGCGGACTTGCTGTTGCGCAAAATTTTGCAAGCAGAGCGCGAGCGTAAAGAACTTTCTGGTATTCGAAAATTGGCCAAGGACCGCGCGAAGAAATCGAGTTTGCACAACAAGAAATTGCGCGACTGTCGGGTGCATTTGCCTGATGTCAAAAATCCACGGTATTTAGAAAGTACACTTTTTATTACCGAGGGAGATTCGGCTTCCGGCTCAATTACGAAATCGCGAGATGTCAATACGCAAGCGGTTTTTAGTTTGCGTGGAAAGCCTTTGAATTCGTATGGAATGAGCAAAAAAATTGTTTACGAAAATGAAGAATTCAATTTGCTCCAGGCGGCTTTAGACATCGAAGACGACATGGAGAATCTGCGTTACAACAACATCGTAATAGCAACCGATGCCGACGTCGATGGAATGCACATTCGCTTGTTGCTTATTACGTTCTTCTTGCAGTTTTTCCCGGAATTAATCAAAGAAGGACATTTGTATATTTTGCAAACGCCTTTGTTCCGTGTTCGCAATAAAAAAGAAACCATCTATTGCTATTCGGATGAGGAAAGACGTGATGCGATTGAAAAATTGAAACCAAAACCAGAAATCACGCGATTTAAAGGATTGGGTGAAATTTCGCCGGATGAGTTTAAAAATTTCATTGGAGAAACCATCCGACTTGACCCAATTATGATGGACAAAAATACCTCCGTAGAGCAACTGTTATCGTTCTATATGGGGAAAAATACACCGGATCGTCAGGATTTTATCATCAATAATTTGAAGGTAGAATTGGATACGGTGGAAGCGAATTAAATCAAAAGAACGGAGTGTCCTAGCCCTGATAGAAGGGAAAATCCTTTTTTGTTTTGAGAAAAGCCCCTCGACTGCGCTCGGGGTGACAAAAACAAAAAAGATTGGAATGATAGCAGGAAATAGCTCCTAAAAAAAATACTGATCAATTATCAGCAGCAATGAAAGACGAAGAAGACGAAGAGTTCAATGACAACCTAGAGGAAGATGACGCTCAGGAAGAAGCCCATGAGGAAATGGCTGATGCCGCAGGTCCTGCTGTTGAGCATCATTTCTACGAGAACGACGAAGACGAAAACGATACGATTACCAAAGTAACCGGCATGTATAAAGACTGGTTCTTGGACTACGCTTCGTATGTGATTCTAGAGCGCGCTGTTCCTGCCATTGAAGATGGATTCAAACCGGTGCAACGTCGAATTATGCATTCGCTCAAAGAACTAGACGACGGTCGATATAATAAAGTCGCCAATGTAGTTGGTCACACCATGCAATACCATCCGCACGGAGATGCCAGTATTGGCGATGCGATGGTGCAAATTGGTCAAAAGGAATTGCTCATTGATTGCCAAGGAAACTGGGGAAATATCCTCACAGGCGATGGCGCTGCGGCTTCGCGTTATATCGAAGCTCGTTTATCGAAATTTGCTTTAGAGGTTTTGTACTCGCCAAAGATTACCGATTGGGGTGTTTCTTATGACGGTCGTCGTGCGGAGCCGAACAATCTTCCGGTAAAATTCCCATTGCTTTTGGCGCAAGGTGCTGAAGGAATTGCGGTGGGTTTGTCGACGAAAGTGTTGCCGCATAATTTTAATGAATTGATTGATGCGTCGATTAAGATTTTAAAAGGCAAACCATTT
>CALPOS020000106.1 GCA_943325255.2 Sphingobacterium thalpophilum | reverse complement strand
CCATACCGAATATTCTTCGATGAAAATGGGATTCTATTTGTTTGCTGAATATGCGAACATGTTTATCTCTTCTACGATTTTGGCAGTGTTGTTCTTCGGAGGTTATAACTATCCGGGAATGGCTTGGGCTGTAGAAAATTGGGGTGTCAATCTTGCCAATGTGATTGGAATTGCTGCTTTATTTATTAAAATCTGTGGATTTATCTTTTTCTATATGTGGGTGCGTTGGACGATTCCGAGATTTCGTTACGACCAATTGATGCACTTGGGTTGGAGAATTTTGATTCCATTGTCGATAGCGAATATTATTGTGACGGGTATTGTGATTTTGAGACACGATATCGCAGTCTATTTAGGAATGTAAAATCTTGAAGTCACAAATTGTGACATCAAGTTGGTAGGAATACCAAAGTAAAAGCCAGTAAAGAAACGAGGTGTTGCATTTTGCAACACCCTAGAAAATAAATTTAGGTGTCGCATTTTGCGACACCTTGAAAAGATTAAAAATTTTATCAACGCCAAACAGATTTTTTATGAAAGAAATTATCATCCCGAATGAGGTAATCACTAATAAAATTTATTTTATTAGAAATCAAAAAGTAATGTTAGATCGCGATTTAGCAGTACTTTACGAAGTAGAAACAAAGAGAATAAACGAACAGATTAAGAGAAATAGTGCAAGATTCCCTGAGAATTTTATGTTTCAACTTAATGAAGTAGAATACCAAAACTTGAAGTCGCAAAATGCGACTTCAAGTTGGGGAGGCTCAAGAAAATTGCCCTTTGCCTTTACAGAGCACGGTGTGTTGCAATTAGCCAACGTGCTGAAAAGCGAAAGAGCTACTCAAATGAGTATTAAAATTATTGAGGTTTTCGTTAGCCTACGAGATTATCTTCTGACTAACTTAAATTTAAAAATAGAAGTCGAAGCCATAAAAAAGAAACTAGTCAATCACGATAAAAACATCGAATTGGTTTTTTCGTATTTGGATGAATTGATTGAAAAACGAGAAGACAAAACGGAACGAACAAAAATTGGTTACAAGAATTAATATTTAAGAAACAGTAAAATAGTACGAAAAGCCCTAGCCCTGATAGTAGCGGCATCCTTTTGTGTTTGGCTAGAAAGCCCCTCGACTGCGCTCGGGCTGACAAAAACACAAAAGATAAAGCGGATAGCAGGATTAGCTTCGAAAAAAATAAGAAATAAAAAATGACTTCAATAGAAACAATATCCTTATCGGGTCGCAAGAAGATGGTTTCCAACAAGGAAATGACTTTTTTAGAGCGATTGTATTTGGTGGCCATTGTCAAAGGTTTGTGGATTACCATCAAACACTTGTTTACGCGCAAAGTAACGATTCAGTATCCGGAGCAAGTTCGAACTATGAGTCCTGTGTATCGTGGACAACACATGCTAAAACGCGACGAGCAAGGTCGAGAAAACTGTACCGCTTGTGGGTTGTGCGCCTTATCGTGCCCGGCAGAAGCGATTACGATGGTGGCTTCGGAACGCAAAGCGGATGAGAAACATTTGTATCGCGAAGAAAAATATGCTTCGATTTATGAAATCAATATGTTGCGCTGCATTTTCTGCGGATTGTGTGAAGAAGCGTGTCCGAAAGATGCGATTTACTTAACGACTTCAAAAGTGTTGGTGCCTTCTAGCTACGAAAGAGAAGACTTCATTTTTGGAAAAGACAAATTGGTCATGCCTTTAGAAATGGCGATGAAAAATGCTCAACTTAAAAACGCAAACTAATGTCGATAGCTTTAATCCTTTTTTGTGTATTGTCAGCGGTTACTTTAGCGACTGCTTTCCTTACGATTTTTACTAAAAACCCGATTCACTCGGCGATTTATTTGGTGATTTGTTTCTTCTCGATTGCCGGACATTACTTATTGTTGAACTCGCAATTCCTTGCAATAGTTCACATTATTGTTTACTCTGGTGCGATTATGATTCTGTTTTTGTTTACGATTATGTTGATGAATTTGAATAAAGAAGACGAAGTACACAAGCCTCGTGTCACCCGTTGGGCGGCGGTCATTTTGTTTTGCTTGATCTGTTTGGTATTGATTGCCATTTTCGTGAATTCGAAACCAATTGTGGGCGAATACGTGTCGACTGGCGAAGATTACCAATCGATAAAAGTATTAGGGAAAGTATTGTTGAACGAATATATGGTGCCGTTTGAATATGCATCGATCTTGCTTTTGGTGGCGATGATTGGAACGGTGTTGTTGTCTAAAAAAGAAAAAACAGGAAGAACCAATGAATAATATTTTAAATCAAATCGGTATCGAAAACTACATTTTCCTTTGCGTGATTTTGTTCTGCATTGGTGTGTTTGGGGTTTTGTACCGTAGAAATGCCATTATCGTATTTATGTCGATTGAAATTATGTTGAATGCCGTGAACTTATTGTTCGTTGCGTTTTCGACTTACCATCAAGATGCGCAAGGACAAGTGTTCGTGTTTTTCTCGATGGCAGTAGCTGCAGCGGAAGTGGCGGTTGGATTAGCGATTTTGGTTTCGATCTTTAGAAATTTAGGATCAATTGATATTGATAATCTTAAAAAATTAAAAGGATAATAATCTATGGATACTACTTTAGCTTTAGTCTTAGTTTTAGCTCCTTTTATAGGATTTTTGCTCAACGTTTTCTTAGGAAAAGCGATGGGAAAAACACTTTCGGGTACCATTGGAACACTCTCTGTAGTGGTTTCTTTTTTAGTGACTTTGGTTTTCTTTATGCAATTGACGCAAACCAATAAACCAATTGTCATTTCATTATTTGATTGGATTCAGATAAGCAATTTTAAAGTTGATTTTGGTTTTTTATTAGACCAATTGTCTTTATTGTGGTTGTTGTTTGTAACAGGAATCGGCTCATTAATTCACTTGTACTCCATCAGCTATATGCACGATGATGAGAAGATGCATACGTTTTTTGCGTATTTGAATTTGTTCGTTTTCTTCATGATCACATTGGTGGTCGGAAGCAATTTATTGGTCATGTTTATCGGATGGGAAGGCGTTGGGCTTTGCTCCTACCTACTCATCGGGTTTTGGTATAAAAACCAGGAATATAATGATGCTGCAAAGAAAGCTTTCATTATGAATAGAATTGGAGATTTAGGTTTATTGATTGGGATTTTTATTCTTGGCGCCTTATTTTCTAGTTTAGATTTTACAACTTTAAGATCAGCACTTTCAGCCACTACAAATGTTGATCCGTATTGGTTAACTGCCGCTGCTTTAGCTTTGTTTATTGGTGCTTGCGGAAAATCGGCTCAAATTCCGTTATATACGTGGTTGCCTGATGCGATGGCTGGACCGACACCCGTTTCAGCATTGATTCACGCAGCAACGATGGTTACTGCGGGGATCTTTATGGTAACTAGATTGAACTTCTTATTTGATCTGACTCCATTTGTTCAAAATATTATTGCCATTGTCGGTGCTGTAACTGCGCTGGTAGCTGCAACGATTGGATTGGTGCAAAACGATATTAAAAAAGTATTGGCGTACTCTACAGTTTCTCAATTGGGATTGATGTTTTTGGCTTTGGGATTGGGTGCGTATGAAGTCGCTGTTTTTCACGTTATTACGCACGCTTTCTTTAAAGCTTGTTTGTTCTTAGGTTCAGGTTCGGTCATTCACGCCTTGCACGGTGAACAAGACATGCGCAACATGGGCGGCTTGAAAAAAGCAATGCCAATTACTTTTTGGACCATGTTGATTTCTTCTTTAGCGATTGCAGGTGTCTTCCCATTTGCCGGGTTTTGGTCGAAAGACGAAATTTTGATGGTTGCGTTTGAACACAACAAAGTACTTTGGGTAGTTGGTTCTGTAGCTTCTATCTTAACTGCTTTCTACATGTTCCGATTGATGTACCTAACTTTCTTCAAAGAATTTCGAGGAACGGAAGAGCAAAAACACCATTTGCACGAAAGTCCAGGCTTGATCACATTTCCTTTGATTGTATTGGGAACTTTAGCAGCGGTTGGTGGATTGATAAATCTCCCAGGAAGTACTTGGTTGCACCATTACTTGTCTCCGTTGTTTTCTAAAGTGAGCGAAGAACACGCGCTTGGATCGACCGAATATATGTTGATGGGAATTGCTTTGGTGGGTGCTTTTGTTGGTATTGGTATTGCCTATTTGAAATACATCAAACAAAATAATGTTCCTGAAGCAGACGATCAAATTACTGGTTTTGCGAAAGTCTTGTACAACAAATATTATGTCGATGAATTTTATGAAACTTTGTTTGTAAAACCAATCAATGTTTTGTCCCGTTTCTTCAGAGATTATATCGAAACAGCAGTATCTGGATTTGTTTTCGGTTTAGGCAAAGTGACTTTAGAACTGGGTTCACAAGGAAGAAAATTACACAATGGAAATACCGGATTTTACCTTTTTGCTTTTGTTTTAGGGGTAATTGGGATGATTTCTTATTTATTTTTAGCTCAATAAATTATACCTAATGGATAGTACTCACGTATTAATTTTACTTTTAGTCGGCGCTTTAGCCACCTATATTTCGGGAGATAAATTAGCTTCAAAAGTGGCGTTGTTTTTTGGCGTTGCTTCTTTTGGTTTTTCTATTTATTTGTTGAATTTATTTCAATCAGGTCAAAACATCGATTTCCTTTCCCCGTGGATCAGCAATCCAAACATTTCGTTTGCACTAAAAGCCGATGGTCTGTCCTTGACGATGTTGCTTTTGACAACGGCCTTAACACCACTCATTATTCTGTCAGGATTTGGAAATTCGTTTAAGAATTCAAAAGCCATCTACTCTCTAATATTATTTATGTCTTTTGCCATGGCGGGAACTTTCCTCGCTGCCGATGGACTGCTGTACTACATTTTTTGGGAATTGGCGTTGATTCCAATTTACTTTATCGCTTTGCTTTGGGGCAATGGCGATGCCGAAGATCGTAAAAAAGCGGTGGTGAAATTTTTCATCTATACGTTAGGCGGTTCTTTGTTTATGCTAACCGGTTTTGTGTATTTGTACTTACAAGCGGGCAGCTTCATGCTTGAAGACTTATATGCTTTGCGTTTGTCCTGCGCACAACAATTCTGGATTTTCTTAGCATTCTTCTTGGCTTATGCCATCAAAATTCCAATTATTCCTTTTCACACCTGGCAGGCTAAAGTCTACCAAAAAGCGCCAACCGTTGGAACGATGTTGCTTTCTGGAGTCATGCTAAAAATGGGATTATATAGCGTCATTCGTTGGCAGTTGCCTATTGCTCCACTTGGAGCGAAGAGTTATCAATTCCTATTTATAGGATTGAGTATTGCTGGTGTTATTTACGGTTCGATTGTGGCTTTGCGACAAAAAGACTTGAAAAAATTATTGGCGTATTCGTCACTGGCGCACGTCGGTTTGATTGCAGCTGGATCCTATACCTTGACCTTAGACGGATTGCGTGGTGCCGTTTTACAAATGATCTCACACGGTTTTGTAGTCGTTGGATTGTTCTTTGTGGCTGAAATTATCTTTAGACGTTACGAAACTCGGCTGATTTCAGAAATGGGCGGAATTCGTTCGCAATCTCCAAAGTTCACATCAATGTTTTTGTTATTGGTTTTAGCCTCTGTTGCTTTGCCATCTACCTTCAATTTCGTGGGAGAATTTACCGTATTATATAGTTTGTTTCAAGTCAATTTAGGGTTTGCTATTCTGGGCGGCACTACGATTATTTTGGGTGCGTATTATATGTTGAAAATGTTTCAACATGTCATGTTAGGCGAAACCAATGCAAGACCTTTTAGTGACGTAACTTTCAATGAAGGACTAGTATTATTCATCATCATTGGTGTCTTGTTCTTCTTCGGATTGTACTCCAAACCTATTACAGATTTGATTACGCCTAGTTTGGAAAATATTTTAACTCACATCAATCGTTAATATGATTTAGGATTTGGGATTTAAGAATTAGGATTTATGACTAAAGATCAATTAAAAAAAAGAACAAAAGATTTTTCTTTAAATGTTTTTAAATTTTTAATGTCTTTACAAAAAAGTAAGGTTGTTGATGTTATTTCATATCAACTTTTCAAATCCTCTTCTTCTGTAGCGTCAAATTATAGAGCTGTTTGTCGAGGAAAGTCAAGTTCCGATTTTTTGAATAAATTGAAAATTGTCGATGAAGAAGCAGACGAAAGTTTGTTTTGGTTAGAGTTTATCAAAGGTTTAGAGATTCAATGTGACAAAGATGAACTTGAAAAATTAATAAATGAATCCAATGAACTGGTGGCTATTTTTTCATCAGCTATAAAAACAATTAAAGAAAAAAATAATTTAAAGTAAAATAAATGGAATTTACTGGAATCAAATCCTAAATCCTAAATCCTAAATTAAAGCAATGAATACATTAATAGTTATAATAGCACTTGGAGTTTTATGCCTTTTATTTGAAATTCTTAATTTAAGAAAAGCACTGATTCCAATCACGGTTTTAGGGTTACTTGGCGTTCTTGGACTAACGATTTCTGAGTTCAACACACCAGGAAGTTACTACAGTAACATGATTATGGTGAACAAATTTTCTGTTGCTTTTTCAAGTTTATTCATTGTATTGACCATTTTCTTAGTGACTTTGAGTCATAACTTCTACGAAAATCACCCGACTAAACTATCTGACTACGTGGCTATCAAGGTATTTCTTTTGTCCGGTGCAGTTGCCATGGTTTCGTTTGGAAATTTAGCGATGTTCTTTTTAGGTATTGAAGTACTCTCTATTTCGTTGTACATTTTAGCAGCAAGTAGCCGGATGAACCTGAAAAGTAATGAAGCTGGGATGAAATACTTCTTGATGGGATCATTTGCTTCTGGAATTATATTGTTTGGAATTTGTATGATTTATGGCGCAATGGGCACTTTTGATGTCGTTGAAATATCAGAATTATCTAGGTCTGCAGAATTGCCAGTTTGGTTCCCGATAGGAATTATATTGCTAACTATTGGAATGTTTTTCAAGATCGCAGCTGTCCCTTTCCACTTTTGGGCACCAGATGTATATGAAGGTTCGCCAGCACTAACCACTGCTACGATGAGTACATTAGCAAAAGTGGTAGCGATGGCAACACTATTTAAACTGCTTACCGCAATGAATGCCGAAATATCCTATCAATATCAAATCGTTGTGGTTATCGTTTCCATGGCGTCAATGACTGTTGGAAACATCATGGCATTGAAGCAAGCTAACGTAAAACGTATGTTGGCTTTCTCAGGAATATCGCACGCTGGATTTATGTT